>NZ_WHJF01000264.1:0-1604 GCF_011682185.1 Massilia genomosp. 1 | reverse complement strand
AAGAAGTGGCCTGTCAGTATTTTGAGTGAGCGATCTGTCCGCAAGGACATTAAACAGAGATTGAACTGAAGAGTTTGATCCTGGCTCAGATTGAACGCTGGCGGCATGCCTTACACATGCAAGTCGAACGGCAGCGCGGGGCAACCTGGCGGCGAGTGGCGAACGGGTGAGTAATATATCGGAACGTACCCTGGAGTGGGGGATAACGTAGCGAAAGTTACGCTAATACCGCATACGATCTAAGGATGAAAGTGGGGGATTCGCAAGAACCTCATGCTCCTGGAGCGGCCGATATCTGATTAGCTAGTTGGTGGGGTAAAGGCCTACCAAGGCATCGATCAGTAGCTGGTCTGAGAGGACGACCAGCCACACTGGAACTGAGACACGGTCCAGACTCCTACGGGAGGCAGCAGTGGGGAATTTTGGACAATGGGCGAAAGCCTGATCCAGCAATGCCGCGTGAGTGAAGAAGGCCTTCGGGTTGTAAAGCTCTTTTGTCAGGGAAGAAACGGTGGAGGCTAATATCCTCTGCTAATGACGGTACCTGAAGAATAAGCACCGGCTAACTACGTGCCAGCAGCCGCGGTAATACGTAGGGTGCAAGCGTTAATCGGAATTACTGGGCGTAAAGCGTGCGCAGGCGGTTTTGTAAGTCTGTCGTGAAATCCCCGGGCTCAACCTGGGAATTGCGATGGAGACTGCAAGGCTAGAATCTGGCAGAGGGGGGTAGAATTCCACGTGTAGCAGTGAAATGCGTAGAGATGTGGAGGAACACCGATGGCGAAGGCAGCCCCCTGGGTCAAGATTGACGCTCATGCACGAAAGCGTGGGGAGCAAACAGGATTAGATACCCTGGTAGTCCACGCCCTAAACGATGTCTACTAGTTGTCGGGTTTTAATTAACTTGGTAACGCAGCTAACGCGTGAAGTAGACCGCCTGGGGAGTACGGTCGCAAGATTAAAACTCAAAGGAATTGACGGGGACCCGCACAAGCGGTGGATGATGTGGATTAATTCGATGCAACGCGAAAAACCTTACCTACCCTTGACATGTACGGAAGCCACGAGAGATCGAGGTGTGCTCGAAAGAGAACCGTAACACAGGTGCTGCATGGCTGTCGTCAGCTCGTGTCGTGAGATGTTGGGTTAAGTCCCGCAACGAGCGCAACCCTTGTCATTAGTTGCTACGAAAGAGCACTCTAATGAGACTGCCGGTGACAAACCGGAGGAAGGTGGGGATGACGTCAAGTCCTCATGGCCCTTATGGGTAGGGCTTCACACGTCATACAATGGTACATACAGAGGGCCGCCAACCCGCGAGGGGGAGCTAATCCCAGAAAGTGTATCGTAGTCCGGATTGTAGTCTGCAACTCGACTACATGAAGTTGGAATCGCTAGTAATCGCGGATCAGCATGTCGCGGTGAATACGTTCCCGGGTCTTGTACACACCGCCCGTCACACCATGGGAGCGGGTTTTACCAGAAGTAGGTAGCTTAACCGCAAGGGGGGCGCTTACCACGGTAGGATTCGTGACTGGGGTGAAGTCGTAACAAGGTAGCCGTATCGGAAGGTGCGGCTGGATCACCTCCTTTCTAGAGTTGCA
>NZ_WHJF01000263.1:0-1610 GCF_011682185.1 Massilia genomosp. 1 | reverse complement strand
GCGGGAACTGGGTGCCTGTGAGCCACTTGCTGACGGCTTGCGGGACCACCTGCGCGTATCGCGCAAGCTCCGACGCGTTGCCGCCATTTTTTCGCTGCAACGCCTCCCGAAGGCGCTGGGTGCGATCCGGGGCGTCTTTTTGCACATCTGTCATTTTTATATTTTTACCAAAATAATTTCTTAAAATCACTAAATGCAATAATTTATTGTAAAATAAGGCGAAAAACTGTAATATTTTGTTAAATTATTTATTAGTGGCAATAATGTTTGAGATCGAAAAAACTGAAACTGACATTGCGGTGCAGTCGTGTAGCACGCAGTCCGCACGCGCCAAGCTTGTTGCACGTGGCGGAAAAGTTACTCGCCAGCTCGACACGGATCTTTTCGACCATCTCATTCCTGCCTACCGCCGGTACTTTATCAATTTTTTACCCATGCAGCATAGGATTCCTCCATGCCTAACAGCCCCGCCATGGATACGGACCCGTCCGATGCCGAGTTTAGCAAGACCGAACTTGCCAACTTGGCCCAAGTATCCCCGGAAATTGCCGACCAGTCACGCAAGAACTTTACGACAATCTTGCATTTTATCAATAAAGCCACGGCTACTGCTATTGCGGACCGAATTGGTATGCACGAATCGTCCATTTCTCGTGCGAAATCGGGCGGGCAGCTCAATTACTGTGCGCGTTTGCTCGCAGCGGCCGGGCTCAAGGTCGTGCCCGTCGACGCCATTGTCTACCTGCAACCGGACGAGTACCGATGAAAACCTAGTACCCCGCAGTTGACCTCCTAATCGAGGCCGCTGGCATGAAGTGCGCAAGTCTGCATTTTTAGCGGACGGCGTTGTGCCGCCCCTACTGTCTGCCCGTGTGACCGGAAACATGATCTCCAATAAAGAAGACCGAATGAATGCATTTCAACACTTTGCGGCGCAGCACGCCGCGCTGCACGCCAGGCATGTGCTTGACGAACCTGCGCGGCGCGCAGGACGGCGCCCGCCCAGCGACATCGAGCGCAAGACGTTTGAGCACGTACGCGCGCACGGCGGCCGCACTGTGGCTGAGATCGCCAACGCACTAGGCGTCAAATCGCCTGAGCTGTATGCGCCCCTGCAGCGCTTGAAAACACTTGGTCAGATCAAGCCAGACGGCACAAGCGGTGCCATTACCTGGAAAGCGGCGTGACGTGGGCCGTGGGAAGTCGGATCGGCTCCGACATGTTTAGCGAGCGGACGCGGGCGTCCAAGCCTGGGCCGGTGCTCAGGCCAAAGAAATGCGCTTGCGGGAAGAACGTGTTCGCCAAGCAGCTGGCCCAGTACGGCAAATGCGTCCACTGCGTCGGTGCGACCCAGGCGGGCCGTAGTGCCGAATGATATCCGATGAGTGAACCCAGCCTTCCTGGCGGCACTCGCCGCCAGCGTCACCCAGCAGAGACTGCGTGGTCAACACCGTATCGAACACATGACGGGCGGTGCGCCGTACTGATGCAGCACATAGGATTCAAATGAGTATTAGTTTAATGACAGCAGCATGGAAGTCGCCGTTGCCGTCGGGGCAAAAGTTCGTGTTGATCGCGCTGTGCGACAACGCCAATGACCAGGGCGAGTG
>NZ_WHJF01000262.1:0-1632 GCF_011682185.1 Massilia genomosp. 1 | reverse complement strand
GCCTAGGCGTCGGCGCGGCAGACGGAATTTGACCTCGCGAACCCGCGGCGGACGCGGCGAGCCGCGAGGCCGTCTCCGATTTCAGGCTCAAACGTGAGCCGATTTGCCGTGCTTGACAGCGAATTCGGACGAAAATCGCCCCGTGAGTGACTACGCGGCCATCATTTTTGCCATTCTTCGCAGGTTTAACGCCGCGCAGACGAGTTTCCACTCGGCCTGGGCCTTGGCCAGTCCGCGCATGCTAAATTGTCGAAACCCGAGAACGCTCTTTATCCAGCCGTTCGGTGGTTCCGACAGCCATTTGCGTTTTCGATAGGCTGCCTGCGTTTCCACGAGCTTGAATTTTTCGGCCATGGCGGCACACAGCGGCCGCTTCGTGGCATCGATCGCGACGTCCTTCCTGCCCTCACGTCCAAGGGCCACGATCAATTCGGCGGTATGATCTTTCAATTGATCGAACACGGCCTCCGACCGGTAGCCGGCATCGGCAAGGACTTGCTCCGGATCGGACCCGGCATCACGCTTGACGGCAGCGAGTACGGCTGGCAATTGCCCGCTGTCGGCGGCACAGTTGTCCAATTCGGCGGCGACAATAATGTGCGCGGTAGCATCGACTGCGAGTTGGCCATTGTAGGAGTACTCGAAGCCGCCCCCAGCATGCTTCATGATCCGGCTTTCCGGGTCGGTGAAATTTTCCTGGGCATTTGGCTTGGGCTCGCCGAATTTATATTTGAACCGTGACTTCTTTTTCGGCTTGCCATCGGCATCGGGCGGATCCTCATCGTCGGCGCTACGACCGCGTGCGGTGTCTGCCTGACGCTGACGCTCCTCAAGGCGTTCACGTGCCGCGCGAATCACGGCGAGGCGGTCTTCGCGACGGGTGATCTCTGCGGGGAGGTCCAATTCCGGTTCATTTTTCTCGGCCTCGTCAGCCGCCTTGGCCTTCGCCAGCAGCGCATCGATCTGCGCCTTGAGCTCAAGCTCGGCCTTCTTCATCCGGTCGTAGCTCATCGCTTTGTGACGCGATGCATTGGCCTTGATCTTGGTACCATCGACCGATATCGTACCGAGCTTCACCAAACCGCATTCCTTCGCCAGCTTCACCACTTGCACAAAGATGTCCGCAAACTCCGTCAAATGCGCGGCACGGAAGTCGCAGATCGTCCGGTGCGCCGGATAATTATCTGCGGCCAGTACCCGGAACGCCACATCCTCATACAGTTTCTTGGCCATCTTGCGTGACGAGAAGACACCGGTTGAATAACCATACACCAGCACTTTGAGCATCATTGCCGGATGAAACGGCTGGTTGCGCGAACCGCCCCCGGCATACCGAGCATGAAAAGCGGATAGGTCGAGCGAGTCGATCGTATCGCTAATGTAATAGGCAAGGTGCCCGTCAGGGAGCCAGTCCTGCAGTGCGTGGGGCAGCAGCATTTGCTGCTACGGCTCGTAGGGAAGATAGCTTGATGTCATCGGTCAAAAATGCGTTTGCTCGGTTGACATGGATGATATCAAGTTTCTGCCGCGCAGACTCCTAGGTGCTGCGCGACTGGATACGTCAGTCATGCTGTGCCGGATCGGCGAGTGGCAGCCGTTGAGACAGCGCGGCAGTTGTCAGTCGGACCGTCG
>NZ_WHJF01000261.1:0-1667 GCF_011682185.1 Massilia genomosp. 1 | reverse complement strand
CCTGAATTTTGCATAAAAAAGGGCAAGAACGCCGTAAGTGATTGATAAAATGTGAGTTATCGAGAAACACATCCATCAACACAAAAAGCACCTTGCCCGACATGAATTCTACTTCAGAACAGCTCCGTTTTCCATCCATTCCAGGCCATACCGTTCGCGCCGACTTTGACGGCGGCGGCCTGTCGTCCGACTTGGGACCGTTGCTGTTGCGTGGCGTCGATCGCCAGATCGGCCTGACCGAGCGTTTGGCCAATGCCTTGGTCGACACGCGGCACGCCAGTTACGTCACGCATTCGCATGCTGACCTGCTGACCCAGCGCATTTTCCAGATCGGCTGCGGTTACGAAGACGGCAACGATTCCAATAGCCTGCGTCACGACCCGATGTTCAAGCTCGGCGCGGATCGCCTGCCATTTGCTGCCGATGCCGCGTTGGCGTCGGGGGCGACGATATCGCGCTTTGAACACGCGGCCAGTCGCAAGGATATTTATCGTCTCTGCAAGGCGCTGGTGGCGCAATTCATCGCCGGCTTCGCGACACCGCCGAGGACCCTCGTTCTCGATCTGGACCACTCGGAAGACGCGGCCTATGGGCAGCAGCCGCTGGCGTTTTACAACCACCACTACCGCAGCACATGCTACCTGCCTTTGTTCATTTTCGATGGCCAGTCGGGCGCCCTGGTGGCAGCCCTTCTGCGGCCGGGCAAAAGTCCGACGGGCGCCGAAAATGCCATGATCATGCGGCGCGTGCTCACGCAGATTCGCCGCCACTTCCCTGACACGCACATTTTGGTGCGCGGCGACGGGCACTTCGGCAGGCCGGAACTGATGCAAATGATCGATGCCATGCCCAACATTGACTTTATCTTCGGCCTGCCAGGCAACGTCAAGCTGCAGGCACTGGCAGAAAAAACCAAGCAGCGGGCCTGCGCGCTGTGGGCGGCCGTGCAAACCGGCGACGTGGTGCCAGACGCGGTGCGCCTGTATGACGAATTCCCGTATGCCGCCGGTTCGTGGGAAAAACCCTGGCGCGTGCTGCTCAAGGCCGAGGTCATGGCGCTCGGTGAAAATCCGCGCTTCGTCGTCACGTCGCTGAGCGGCCTTGACGCTGGCATGCTGTACGAGGAAGTCTATTGCGCGCGTGGCCAATCCGAAAACTTCATCAAGCACCTGAAGACCGACCTGGCATCAGACCGCACGTCCTGCACCAGCTTCCTGGCCAACTTCATGCGCTTGCTGATGCACAGCGCCGCCTACATCCTGCATCAACAGCTGCGCACCCAGGCATTGCAACACACCGCCTTATCGCAAGCGCAACCATCGACCGTCATCAACAAACTTTTCAAGATCGCGGTCCAGGTCCGCCAAACAAAACAGCGCATCATCCTGAATTTGCCAAGCGCCTGTGCCGTCAAGGATCTGCTGCACACGCTCTCTGAACGGCTGTTCATTTCCGTACCTGCACACACCGTCAACACCTCATGAGGCCAGTTCGTCCGGTCAGCCGAGAATAGACCACCCACCCATCACCTTCATAACCAGCCAGCTTGCCGAACCCTACTGCGCGTGGGTAGGGCGAACTTTGCCCGGCGCACTACTCAAGCTCAGCCAGACAGACGTCAAGGGAAAGGCCAGTCCGCAATTCCGGTTTATGCAACATCCAGGCTA
>NZ_WHJF01000260.1:0-1690 GCF_011682185.1 Massilia genomosp. 1 | reverse complement strand
TTCTTCATCCATCTGGCGCAGGTCGAAATCAGTGAGAGGCGTGGGCTTTTTTAACAAGATTGCACATCATACATTGAACTGAGTTTCCAGGCAGAAAAATTGTCTGCGGGGAGGTGATTGGTTACGGGTGAGTAGCATCTTGCCGACTTTTCTGCTGACCTTCCCACCGAGTAGAAGGATAGGCAGTAACGGCTTGAGAGCGGTGTGGGCGTAGGCATGATTGATACGCTCGCTATCGGGCAATTTGGCATCGGCATGAGCGGTACAAGCGGTCAGCGCCTGCAAGTTGTCGCAAACGATCTTGGCTGCGACATCCTGGACTACTGCCTGCTGCGATAAGCCGGTGACGTGTTCCAGATTGAGGCGGTGCTTGAGCCGTTTGAACGCTTCTTCAATGCTCCAGCGCTGATGGTAGAGTTCGCCGAAGCTGCTCGCCGGATAGAGCTTTTCATCGAACAGATTGGTCATCAGGACGCGCTGCTCGCCGTTCGGGGCGACGTGGCGGACCAGGCGCACGCGCTGCGGCTTGCGTGGGCACTCGTAGTCGAGAGCGTCCTGCTTGTCCGGCGCGCGCAGCATGACGATCCGCTCGCTCTCGCCCGAAACGACGAACTCGCGCACGCAGCCGAAGCCAGCCTCGGACTGATCGACGCGCATGCAAAATTTGATGGCGCGATGATTCAACAAGGCCACCAGCCAACGGCAGGGATAGCCGCAGTCGAGTAGCAGCAGGTCGGTCGGGGACAAGCGGTCGAGATGTTCGACCAGGAACTGCCGTTCGCCGCGTTCGCCAGCGCTGTGCAAGGAGGCGGCGAGCATCAGGTCGGGACCGGGCAGAAATAAGCCGAACAAGATTTGGTCCGCAAGAGCGGCGCGTTTGACATGGCTAGCGCGCAGTCCGAAGCGCACGGTCGAGGCGTCGGCTGCGACCAAGCGCAGGTCGCACCAGCGCGGCACGAAACCGTCCCGCTCTGCGCGCGTGATGAGCCAGTCGTTGAGCAGTGGAATGGCGGTCAGGGATAGCTTTGCGCGTGCTTTGGCGAAGGCTTGCTCGGACACCTTGTGCATCAGCTGAGCCTGCTGAGCCAGATGGGCGAAGAAGGTGTCCAGTTCGGACTGAACGCTCATGCGCATGCCGGTCAACATGATGGCGACCAAGGCCGGTAGCGGCAGCTTTCGGCAGCGCGAGAACGCAGCCGGATGATCGGGATGACGGGCATTGCTGAGGAATTCGGAGGAGCATAGACGGGCGGAAAGATCTTGAAACAGTATGGAAAGAACGGACATGGCGCGCAGTGAGTGTCAAAAATCCACACTGGCGGGCGCGCCTTTACTCCGATGTCAAGTGTTTTTATTGAATCATTGAATATAAATCATCTAATTGCACAATTCGTTAAGTTGGGTGGATTGACCGGGCAGTCCCTGGCGCAGCTCCGCGTTAGCATCCGAAATCCGGGCCCTGACCGCATCGGCCGTGCGGGGGTGCAGTACTTCCCCATTCTGTTCATATACGTCCCGCAATCTTGCCAAGTACGCTTCTGGATCTCTCACAACCAGCGTTGTGGTAACCAATCACCTCCCCGCAGACAATTTTTCTGCCTGGAAACTCAGTTCAATGTATGATGTGCAATCTTGTTAAAAAAGCCCACGCCTCTCACTGATTTCGACCTGCGCCAGATGGATGAAGAAT
>NZ_WHJF01000025.1:0-76537 GCF_011682185.1 Massilia genomosp. 1 | reverse complement strand
CTTGCCGGCGGCGAAAACCGTGGATGATGTAGCGGCGCTGCTGCCGTGGAATATGAAGGATTTGCATACCCCCGATTTAACCAGCGGCGTGACTTCCTGAACAGTCTGGGGTTGATGGATCGCTTACGGTCAACGTCATGAATTCCAGCAGTACGTCGGCCATTTTCTGCACTATTTCATCTTTTTTACTCATAATACCTATCCGATTAGAAAAACGCGTGATAAATCATACCGCACAATGCGCTGCCGACTCATCCCAAAGTGGCGGCGCGCTGCCGCTTGCGTCGCTCAAGCAGCGTTGAAGAACTCGCGATAGAACTCGATGAACGCGCGCACCCGCGCCGGCGCCTGGCGTCCCGGCGGCAGCACCGCGTACATGCCGCCGCGCGGCAGCGACCATTGCGGCAGCAGTTCGACCACCGTGCCCGCCTTCAAACTCGTACGCAGGGTTTGCCCTTCCATCACCGTCACGCCGGCGCCTTGTTCGATCAGCGCCAGCAGCGCGGCGGGTGAGTCGACCTGCAGGCGCGAATTTGTATGCGCCACGGCCTGGACCCCATCGGCCCCGGCAAAGGTCCAGGTCAGCGGGGTGCGCATCAGCGACAGCGCCACCCAGTCGTGTTGCGCCAGGTCCTGCGGCGTGCCCGGATAACCGCGCCGCTCCAGGTACGCCGGCGACGCCACCACATGCTGCGTGAACTCGCCCAGCTTGATGGCGCGCTGGGTCGAGTCGCGCAGCCAGCCCATGCGAAACGACAGGTCGATGCCTTCGGCGACCATGTCGGCCACCTTGTCGGCGGTGCGCACATCGACCGTGATGCGTGGATGGCGCGCCATGAACGCCACCAGCGCCGGGCCGATCGAGTGTTCCACCTGCAGCGCCGTGCTGGAGATGCGCAGCATGCCGGACAACTCGCCCTCGTCGCTGCCAGCTTGCGCCAGCGCGTCCGACAGGGCGCGCAGCAAAGGCTGGCACTGCGCATGCAGCGCGCGCCCGGCCTCGGTGGGCGCCACCTGGCGCGTGGTGCGGGTAAACAGCGACACGCCCAGCTGGCGTTCCAGGCGCGCGATCTGCACGCTGATCCTGGCCTTGGCCACGCCCAGCCGCTCGGCCGCCGCCGTAAAACTGCCCGCTTCGGCGACGGCGTCGAAGATGGTCAGGCTGTTCAGGTCAATCTGGTCGAGGGACGTCATGGCATTGATAAGGAGTGTGATAAAGACTGGGCAACAATCCATTATCGTCCATGACGCCCGGCGTATCAATTGCCCTCGCGCCTGGGCTCCAGTTGCCAGGTAACCCTGCCGATTTCCTCGCGCTCGAACAACTGGCGCACGTAGACCTGGAACGTGCGTTCGCGGTACTGCTCCGGGATCTCGACCAGTAGGCGCATGGCCATGCGCGACTTGGCCGGAAACGGCACCTCGCCGAAAGCGGTGTACCCGCTCGCATTGATCGCCAAAAAGGCCACGCGGCGCTCGCTGTCGATCTTCACGCGCCCGTACTGGCGGCGCTCGCGCAGCATCTCGAAGTACACCAGCGGCACTTCCAGCACTGCCCGCGCGCCTTCCGGCAGGCG
The DNA here is from genome assembly GCF_011682185.1 of Massilia genomosp. 1. Lineage (NCBI taxonomy): Bacteria > Pseudomonadati > Pseudomonadota > Betaproteobacteria > Burkholderiales > Oxalobacteraceae > Massilia > Massilia genomosp. 1. The sequence continues at coordinate 74,960 of NZ_WHJF01000025.1, read as the reverse complement.
CGCCACCACTTCCAGCGCCATGTTGCGGGCGCGGTCCGGGGCGCCGGGCGCGAGGAAGGCCAGCGCCTTGAAGCCGCGCGGCAGCGTCGGGTCGTCGACGTCCGGGTCGTTGTTTTCGACGTTGAAGTTACGCCAGGTGACGTTGTTGTTCTCGCGGATGAAGCGCCGGAAGTTATCGAAGTTGAGGAAGTCGGCCGGTCCCGGCGCCGGGTCGCCGCTTGTTCCCACCAGCCCGACGAAGCAGTAATGGCCCGGTGCCGGAATGCCGGCCTTGGCCCACACCAGCGCGTTCGATACCGTCAGCTGCTCGCCGTTCGGCACATTCGGCAGGACCGTGCTGCCGACCAGGTTCCACAGGTCCGGCGTGATCAGGGTGGCCACCGGCGCCCAGTACACGGTGGCCTGTACGTTGACGGCGGCGGACCCGCCCTGGTTCAGCACCCGCACATAAATATGGTTGTCCTGGCCCGCTTCGGCCTTGTAGCCGAGGCCCGCATTGTTTTCGGTGCCGCTACCGGCGCCGAAGCTGGCCTGCGGCGAGGGCACGGGCGTGGGCCGCAGGATGATGTCCGGACTGGCCGAAATGGGACCCGTGTGCGGCAGGCCCGTATCGCCGACGAAGTCGCGCAGGTACACGTCCGGCCCGGCGTTGAAGAAGGTGTCGAAGATCTTGCGCAGGTTCGGCATGACGCGGATCTGGGTGGTTTCGAGCGCCGAGGGCAGGGTGCCGGTGGCCGGGTCGCTGAGCACTGCGCGCATCTGGCGTGGACTGAGCCGGTAACCCAGCTGCGCCTGCGCGCGCCCCTGCACCGCCAGCGCCGCGCCGGTGACGATCGGCGAGGCGCCCGAGGTGCCGGAAAAGCCGGTGGTGTAGGCCGTGGTGGAGCCGGCGTCGTTCGACGAGCAGGTGTTGATGCCCTGGCCCCAGGCATAGCAGTCGATGCGCTTGCCGTGCGGGCCGTAGGCCAGGCGCGTGTGCGGCGCGGCTGAACTGGCGGCGGTGACGATGATCGCGCCCGAATCGCGGAACTGCGGATTGCCCGGATCGCGGTGCAAGATGGCCTGGCCGCCGAGCGTGGTGTAGGTATCCATGTTCAGCGCCGGCGTGCCGCCGTTATTGGTGCCGTTGCCGCCCGCTTCGACCACGATGATCCCGAGCGCCGTGGCCAGGCGGATCGCCTCGTACTCGGCATCATAGGCTTCGATGGGGCCGAGCAGGGCGGTGCCGTTGAGCGCGACCTGGGCTTCGAGCAGCAAGGTGTCGCCGAAGGCGAGGTGGGTGATGGCGGCGATGACGGCGTTCGGGCGCGTGCTGCCGTGGAAGGACACCACATCGACCGAGGCGATGTTGGGCGCAATGCCGACGCAGCCGATCGCGTTATCGACCGCGCAGATTTCGCCGAGCACCGAGGTGCCGTGCGCGCGCGAGGTGTCGAGCAGGGTCCCGTGCAGCAGGGTGGCGCCGTGCGCGGCCAGGTCTTCGTGATTGAGCGTCCAGCCGCGTTCGAGGTCAATGAAGCGCTGGCCGGCGCCGTCGCCGCCGGTAAAGGTCCACGCGTATTCGGCGTCGATGCCGTCCGGTGAAGGATCGAGGTAGCCCTGGTTGACCGAGCGCGGATCGTTGGCCGCGTTGACGGCGGGGTCGGGGCCGCCCTGGTCGATGTAGGCCGTCTGGACGCTGTTCCAGCGCAGCAGCGTGCGTACCAGTTCGATCAGGTCGGTATCGGGCGGCGCGTCGACATAATAGAAGGTGTTGAAATCGGCCGGCCGGTAGGACGTGTCCGTGGCGGCCGCGCGCCGCTGCAGTTCGCGCAGGTCGTCCGATTTGAGCACGGTGAAGACGGGGCTCAGTTTCAGGTCGGGGAACTGCGCCAGGAGGCGCCGCCACGGGCCGATGCCGGTGTTTTCGATCTGCTCGCCCAGGTCGGGACGGTCGGCCAGGCGCACCCCTTCGCGAAAGCGCACGACCACGCGCGGCCGGTCGTAACTCGCACTGTTTGTCCTGCCTTGCAGACTGCTATGCTTGTCCATGCTGTGCCTCCTGTGGGTGGCGCCCCGCACCGCGCGACGACACGGTTTCATGCGCCCGGTCAGGCGTGTTGTCGATAATCGGCGTTATGCCAGCGTCCGCTTTGCGTCAGCGCAAGCCGCCTTCAAATTGCCCAGTCCGCTACATTGATAAGAAAACGGTAACAATGAAATGCGCAAGACACTGTTTGTCTGATCAATGCTTGCTGGCATGATGCTCCCCATACCAACCCCACAGCAGGAGCATTGCAATGAACATCGTTTTGATCGGCGCTACCGGATTCATCGGCACAGCCTTATTGAATGAAGCACTCAACCGCGGCCATGCCGTTACCGCGCTGGCGACCCGTCCCGACAAGCTGGCCGCGCGCGAGCGCCTGACGGCGCGCAAGGCTGACGTGATGGACGTCGCCGCGCTCACCGCGCAACTGGCCGGCGCCGACGCCGTGCTGTCGGCCTTCAGCGGCCACGCCCAGGGCGATGTGCAGTCGTATTACCTGTCCGGCGTGCGCAACATCATCGCCGCCGCCAAGGAGGCGCGCGCGCCACGCCTGCTGGTCGTCGGCGGCGCCGGTTCGCTCAAGGTCGCGCCTGGCGTGCAACTGCTTGACACCCCAGGTTTCCCGGACGCGTACCGCGCCAGCGCGGAAGGCGCGCGCCAGGCGCTCAATCTGCTGCGCGACGAAGCCTCGCTCGATTGGACCATGCTCAGTCCCGCGGCGATGATTTCGCCAGGTGAGCGCAGCGGCGTGTTCCGCCTCGGCGGCGACCAGTTGCTGGTCGATGGCGCCGGCAACAGCGCCATTTCGGTGGAAGACTACGCGGTGGCCATGATCGACGAGCTGGAACAGCCGGCGCACCGCCGCCAGCGTTTTACCGCAGCCTACTAAGTTCGGCTTTCCGCCCCAGCGCTGGCCGCGACGTCCTGCCGCGACGTCCGGCCGCGACGTCCGGCCAGCATGGTTGCCTCGCAAAGAAGGTACACTGTCCGCTTCAATGTGATCTGAAAGCGAGTTTGCCAATGGGTTTGTACAGGTGGCTCCCGGCCTTGCTGTGCCCATCGACTGCCTTCGCATGCGCATGCTGGGGTGATCCCCCGGTGATCCCGCCTTCGCGGCTCGCTATGTTCATCGTGCTCTTGTGCGCGCTGGCAGGCTGGCTGGTGTATCTGTGCTTCTCGATCAAACGTGGCCAGTTGGCGACACCGCCCGCACCGGCCAATCCGCCAAGGTCGTATGCCTTGGCCATGCTGGCATGTTTGCTCAGCCTTGCACTGGGCTTGTTCGGCACTTTCTATATTCCGGCTTACCAGATGGTGCTTGAATCCTTTGGCCCTTCTGTGCCGCGTCCGACCGCCTGGATGCTCAGTGCCGCCGATGGCTTTTGGATCCCGGGCTTGTGTACGATCGGCGTGTTGGCCGGGTACAGAAAATCACGCCAGTACCCTGCCATTTTCGGTGCCGTCTGCCTGCTGCAGATGATGCTGTTTGTGTGTGTCATGTGGGTGTTGAGCCTGCCGATCGTCCCACTGTGTTGATCGCGTGGGCGGGGCCAGGCACGCGAGCGTGGCGAAACTCCCCGCGCCAATGGAAAAATTGTTAAGATTTACAATCAACTCACGCACCAAGCAACCATCCCCGAAAGGACCACCATGGCCTCACGAAAAATCGCCGTCATCATTGGCAGCTTGCGCAAGGACTCCTTCAACCGCAAGGTCGCCAAGACCCTGATGCTGCTGGCGCCGCCCACGCTGGAAATGGAGATCATCGAGATCGGCCAGCTCCCGCTGTACAACCAGGACGACGACGCGGCGCCGCCGCCGGTCTACACCGAGTTCCGCGACAAGCTCAAGGAATTCGACGGGGTCCTGTTCTGCACTCCCGAATACAACCGCTCGGTACCGGCCGCGCTGAAAAACGCGATTGACGTCGGCTCGCGCCCGTACGGCCAGAGCGCCTGGGGCAGCAAGCCGTGCGCCGTGGTCAGCGTGACGCCGGGCGCGCTCGGCGCCTTCGGGGCCAATCATCACCTGCGCCAGTCGCTGGTGTTCCTGAACATGCCCGCCATGCAGCAGCCCGAAGCCTACCTGGCCAATATCGCCAGCCAGTACGACGGCGACAACCTCACCAACGACAGCACCAAGGCCTTTTTGCAGAAGTTCGTCGACGCCTTCGCGGTCTGGGTTGAACGCCACGCCGACTAATTGAAACGGGGCGCCGCCCGGCGTCCCGCGTCCGTGCTACCCTGCCGGCACCACGACCGCCGCGCCCTGCGCGCCAGCGGGCGCAAGATCCTCGTGTTCCTGTCGGTGGTGATGATGGCGGTGCTCATTGTGGGTACCGTGATGTACGTCGTCGAGGGACCGAAAAACGGCTTTACCAGCATTCCGATGGCGATGTACTGGGCCACGGTGACCATGACCACGGTCGGCTACGGCGACCTGACGCCGCAGCGCATGCACTGGCGCCCGACCACGCGCACCTGTCCGTCGTGCCTGAGCGAAGGACACGAGCCGGATGCGAAGTTCTGCAAGGATTGCGGCGAATCCTTGCCGGCCTGCGACTACGACAAGACGACCGGGTAAGCCGCGTCGTCCCGCGCGCCGGCTTATGCCGAGGTGCTTGCGCCCGGTGCATCCTTTTCGATCCAGTAATTGAATTGACCGAAGGTCGGCAAGCGGTCGGCCTCGTGCGGATCAAAGAAATCCTCGATCATCTGGCGGTACGCGTCGCGCCGCGAGAACTGCGCGTGCGTGGCGCTGTAGCGCGCCACGGCGGCGTGGAAGGTGCGGCGGATGCCGTCGTCGGCGTTCAGTCCCGGATGAGTGCCGGCCTTGCGCGGGCGCCCGCGTTTGACGCCGGCGCTGGAGCCGCGCGTCTTGCCCGGCGCGCCGGAGTTTTTGTAATCCGGCAGCAGCGTATCGGGATGCTGGCCGCGCTCCCAGTAGCGCCGCAGGTAGCGGTAGATGGACGGGTGCGACACGCCGTGCAGCGCGCTTTGCGCCATCACCATGCGCCCCCGGTGGCGCGCCTGGTAGATGGCCGGTTCGTCGGCGATCAAGTCTTGCACCACGGCCCAGGCGCGGTCGCGCACCTGGCGGTGGCGCGCCGGCAGCAGGGACGGATCGGCGCGCGCCGCATACGGGTCCACCAGCATCAGTTGCGCGCGCCGCGCCCCCAGGTCGGCGTGCAGGCAATGCAGCGGCGCGAGCTCGGGATGCGCGCCTTTCACACCCACGTCGAAGGTGTAGGCAACGCTGGCGGCGCTGTCGATCCACAAAATGCGGACCGTGCGCGCCTGCGCCGGGTAATGGAGCAAGTCGTTTTTAAGCAGCATCGTCAACGCTCCCTTGTTTGGTTAATAGTATGCATCCAAGCAAGTTTCGGGCCACCGCCGCAAGCCACTGCCAGCCCGTCCCGGCCGGATATTCCGGCCGGGACGGGCATGCTTTTGGTGCGATGCAGCACAAATGCACCATTTCAAGACAGAAAGCAGTTGGAAACGTTGCCGACTTGAACACGTTTGATATATATCAAACCCACAAGATGTTAGTCCCCTAGCCTAGTGACTCGTGCTGAAGACGATCTGGCGCATCGTTTTGATTGGCGACAAACAGTCTTCACCAGGCATGCGCTGCGGCGGCGCGATAAAGGTCAGCTGAACAAGGCCGCTTATCGCCGCGCCGCAACTTCTTGTATTTGATTCATTACATAAAAGAGGACTACATGTTTCCATATTCGCAATCGGTAACTCCTGCTGTGCGTACCCACCTCGACGCACAGGTATCCTTCCTCAACGATATGTCGAAATCGTTGTTCAATTCGTTCCAGCAACTGTGTGCCCTGAACATCCAGCTGACCCAGACCTTGCTGGAAGAAACCGCCATGACCAGCCAGCAAATCCTGACGGCCGACCGCCAGACCGACGTGATCAGCGCTGCCGCCTCGCGCGCCCAGCCCGCCACCGAAAAACTGCGCGCCTACCAGCAGCACATCGCGCGCGTGGCGGCCGATGCGCAGGTCGAACTGGCCCGCGTGACCGAGCAGCACGTGCAGGAAACCACCCGCACGGCGCGCGCCCTGGCAGATGAAGTGGCGCGCGTTGCTTCCGAAGAAACCGAACGCAGCATGCAAAACCAGCAGGAGAACATGCGCAAGTTCAGCGATCCGTTCACGCAACAGGGTGGCGCCTGGCGCGGTAACGGCAGCACCGAAGTGCGCGGCAGCACCAGCATGCAGAACGGCCAGAGCGGCAGCGCGCAGGGCGGTTCGGCAGGCAGCAGCCAGAGCGACCAGCACGGCAGCATGCAAGGCAGCAGCGCGTCGCCGGCAGGCCAGTCCGCCAGCACGGGTAGCAAATCGGGTGGCGCCAGCACCGGCAAGACTTCCTGAACAGCAAAACATCACCAATCATAAGCGCGAGGGGTGCGCCTGACCGGCACAGGGCCGGCCGGAATGAGCAAGACCGTTGCCGGGGAGGGCTTGTTGCCCCCGCCGGCAATTTGGTGCGTCGTGACCTTGTTCATTGCGTCATCACTTCCTGCGCGCGGCGCCCGGTCTTTGCGGGCGCCGGCACGGGGGCGATGCCGAACAGCGGCCGCAATACGCGTACACGCCGCGCGACTTCGACGACGGCAAAACTGAGGCACAGGGTGAGCACGATCAACACCAGCGCTTCAATGACGGGCGCGAGCTTGGCCGGCGCGATTGCATGCGCCATCACGACGATCAGCGTCTGGTGCATGATATAGACGGGGAATACCGCCTGCACCAGATAACGCCGGTTGGCGCTGTCGCGGTTCAGGTGACGGTACGCGAAACCGAATACGGCAACGATGGCGCTCCATGAGAACAGCGAGTACACGATGCGCTGCAGATTCCACATCTGCTCCAGCGCTTGCGCAATGAACAAGCTGTCCGGCAGCCCGAAACAGATGGTCAGCGTTGCCCAGCAGGCCGCCGCGATGCCGAGTGCGCTCCAGCGCAAGCGCTCGAGGCGCGGCCAGAACTGCGGCGCCCGGGCCAGCGTGGCGCCCAGCAGGAACAACAGCACGTAGTTCGCATGGTTGAACCAGTCGTCCACCAGCGCGTGGGTGGTCGGAAAGTAGGGCTGCAACAACAGGCGCACAATCGCCAGGGCCACGAACGGCAGCACAATGATCTTCCAGCCCACCAGCGAGGCGGCCACGCGCGCGGCCAGCCGGTCGACCCTTCCACCGAGCGCCGCCACCAGGGCGCCGAGCACCACGGTGTACACCCACAGATAGGCCACGAACCACAGGTGGTTCCAGGTGGGCAGGTCCAGGCAATCGTCACCCTTGCAAAAGCCGTGGTAGGCGCGCAGGTACAGGCGCATGAAGTCGGTGTAGCTTCCCTGGTAGGCCAATTTTTCCACCACTTCCAGGTAGGCCTGCGGCGGCACGATCACCAGCATGCCGAACACCAGCGGCACCAGCAGGCGCACGCTGCGTTGGCCCAAAAAACGCGCGGCGCCGGTTTTCATCAGCATCAGGCTCGAGGCCACGCCCGACACCATGAACAGCAGGCCGAGTCGCCACGGGGACGAGAGCAGCATCAGCGGTTCGATGGCGTGGCTGGCGAAGGGGCTTTTGACATGCCAGTCCCACGTCACGTAATACATGCCGACGTGGTAAAGGATCAGGACGAAAAAAGCGATGATGCGGACCCAGTCGAGAAACCAGAGTCGGGCGGGAGAAGTTGTCATGGCGCGCTCGCAGGTGAAAAAAACCGAGCGTGAATCAAGGCCGGCCGGCACGCCACAGGAATGTGGCGAGCCGGGATGACGGTGGGGCGAAACGGCGCGTGGCGCTAAGTAAGTGTGCAGAAATTACAAGAATGTATGCGCACTTACTTACAGGCGATCCATCACCGCGCTCCGGTACTGGCGGCTGCACGGCACGCGCGCGCCGTCGCGCAGCACCAGTTCGCAGTCGCCCTTGTCGAGCGCCTCGACCCGCTCGACCCAGGCCAGTTGCACCGCCGCGCGGCGATGGCAGCGCATGAAGCCCGGTCCCAGTTTGCCCAGCAGCCCGGCCAGCGTCTGGCGCATCAAGGGATGGCCCGCCGTGTGCAGGATCACGTAATTGTCGGCCGTTTCGATCCACCCGATCTGGTCGACGCGGATCACGCGCGTGACCCCGCGTTCGGTCACCAGCAACTGCCGCAACGCGTGCTCGCCGGCGAAGGGGGGCAGGCTTTGCGCACAGCGTGCCTGGAAGCGTTCGTGCAGGCGCTGCATGGCGCGCCGCAGGCGGGCCTGGTCGTAGGGCTTGAGCAGGTAATCGATGGCGTTGGCGTCGAACGCCTTGAGCGCATACTGATCGAAGGCGGTCGCGAAAACGATCAGCGGCGCCGGCGCGGGCAAGGAGGCGGCCAGTTCAAGGCCGTTCACTTCGGGCATCTGGATATCCAGGAACAGCGCGTCCGGTACGAACGCGGCGATCTTCTGCATCGCCTCGACCCCGTCGCGCGCTTCAAGCAGGGCGCTCACGCCGTCTTCCCGCTCCAGCAGGTGGCGCAGTTTGTCGCGCGCGGGGCGCTCGTCGTCGACGATCAGGATGCGCATGGCACGGTCATTGTTGCGCTCACCCCGGCCGGCGCCAGCGGCGACAGTTCCAGGCTGGCGCTGTCGCCATACAACGCCGCCATGCGCTCGCGCAGGTTGGACAGGCCCACCCCCGGCGGCGCGCCCGGCGCCAGCGTGCCGGTATCGTCGTCCAGCGTCACCACCAGCAGCTTGTCGCGGCGGCTGGCCGAGATGACGATGCGGACCGTCTCGCGCCGTTTTTCCACGGTGTGCTTGAAAATGTTTTCGAGCAGGGGCTGGATGCTCATCACCGGCACCTGGCAGTCCAGCGCGGCGTCGTCGATGCGCCATGCGATGCTCACGCGCTCCGCGAAGCGCTCTTCCATCACGCGGGCGTAGCCGCGCACCAGCCGCAGTTCGGTCGCCAGCGGCGCCACCTGCAGTTCGCCCACGTCGAGCGTGGCGCGCAGCACGTCGGCCAGTTCGATCAGGGTGGCGTCGGCGCGCGCGAGGTCGGTGTGCATCAGCGACGAGATGGTGTTGAGCGCATTGAACAGGAAATGCGGCTGCATCTGCTGGCGCAGGCGTTGCAGGTGCGCCTGGCGCAGCAGGGCGCTGGCTTGTTCGGCGCGCAGCTTTTCTTCCAGCAGCTGCTGGTACGACAGGATGCCGAACACCATCACCGTGAACAGGCCGATGAACGATGACAGCTTGAGCGATTCGTAGACAAAGGTCGCGACCCAGCCTTCGTGCTCGTAGCTCGCCCCGGCCAGCGCATACACGGCATGGCGGATGCCGAACGCAATCGGCACGAAGGCGACCCAGTATATCGGCAAAAACAGCGCCTGCAGGCCGAACCAGCGCCAGGGCGCCGCCAGCAGGTAGTCGTAGCGGCGCGTGAAGCGGCGCTGGATCGCCAGCAAGAAGGATGCGGTCACCATGGAGGAGCTTTCCCACAGCACCGGCTGCCATAGCCTGGTGCCGCCGTCGCGCAGGTAATCTTCGATCGCGACCGATACCAGCAATGACCAGAACAGCAGCCAGGCGACGCCGATGACGATGGTGGAACGTTGTAATCGCATAAGCAGGCGGGTGTGTGCGAGGCGGGGGGCTGGTCGAAGCGCTGATGATTGCGTATTCTGTGGTTCATGTCAAAGAATCGGGAGAGGCAAGATGGAGGCAGCACTGGCGCAGGACGCCACCCCGCGCGCGTTCGCCTCGCAAGCCGCATGGGCGCAGTGGCTGGCCGAGCACCACGCCGGCTCGCGCGGACTATGGCTGCGCCACGCCAAGAAGGGCGCGCCGCAGCCGACCGTGTCGTACCAGGAAGCGCTTGAAGTGGCGCTGTGCTTCGGCTGGATCGACGGCCAGAAGAAAGCCGAGGACCAGCACTACTGGCTGCAGCGCTGGACGCCGCGCGGCGCGCGCAGCATCTGGTCGCAGGTCAACCGCGCCAAGGCGCTCGCCTGTATCGCCGAGGGCAAGATGCAGCCGGCCGGCCTGGCCGAGGTGGTGCGCGCGCAACAGGATGGCCGCTGGGAGGCCGCCTACGCGCCCGCCAGTTCGGCGCAAGTGCCGCCCGAGCTGGAAGCGGCCTTCGATATGCACCCCGGCGCGCGCGAGTTCTTCGCCACGCTCAATTCGCAGAACCGCTACGCGATGCTGTTTCGCATCCAGACCGCCAAAAAGCCCGCAACGCGCGCGCGCCACATTGCCAATTTTGCGGCGATGCTGGCGCGCGGCGAGATGCTGCACCCGCTGATGGCCAAAAAGACCTGAAGCTCCGCGTCAATCGTCGTCGCCGCCGTCGCCCTTGATCTTCTTGCCGCGCTCCGCGTCGAGCCTGGCCTTCATGGTGGCGACGTCGCTCATGAATTCGTCGACGCTGTGATCGCGACTGACGCGCGTCGAGGGCGGCATCAGCACCGACATGAACAGTTCGTCCGCCACGCGCCCGGTGCGCAGCTGGTTGCTGATCAGGGTCAGGCCCGATCCGACCAGCGCCATGATCAGGCAGGCCAGCGCAAAGCGCCGGCTCTGGTGCGGCTTGACCGTCACCAGGTGGAAGAAGATCACGCCGGCCACGATGACGATGGCCACATGCGCGCTGTAGGCGGTGAGCGCTTCGAGCGAAAACGCATAGGCGATGGCGCTGGCTCCGAGCTTGTAGGCCAGCACCGCCGTCAGGCCGCAGCCGAAAATGAACAGGTGGCGCCCGAGCCGCGCGTGGCGGCCGAACAGGCGGTTGGCGAAGGCCCACGCGCCGCTCCATACCAGGCCGATGCCAATGCCGTACGCCAGCGGCAGCAGGTAGCGGATCAACTGGAACGCCTGGGTGTCGGAGAGCCGGGTGGTGACCAGCGCAAAGGCGCCGGTCAGCAGCAGGCCGACCACGCCGGGAATGCCGCCCTCCCAGCCGTGCATGGTGCGGTCGACCATCTCCGCCCCGACCGGAAAGTCGGCCCCGCGCACGCGCAGGGTGGTGTGGCCGATGCGGATCACGGTGTCGCCGGTCAGCACCAGGCTGTCCTTGCGCTTGCCCAGGTGGACCACGCCGTTCCTGGTGCCCAGGTCGCGCAGCACGGCCTGGCCCTCGTCGCCCGCTTCGAGCACGGCGTGGCGCGGCGCGGCGAAGGCGTCGTCGAGAATGAAGTCGTTGTCGTAGCCGCGCCCGAAGCGGATCGGCAGCGCGTCGACCTGGTGCCGGTGCAGCACGTCGCCGTTGCGCGCCAGCGTTTCGATGAAGTAGGGCGCCTTCATTTGTTGTTTCCGCGCGAGAGCGCTTCAAGGAAGGCGCGCGTGGTGCGCAAGCCGTTTTCGTACGACACGCCCGACACGTCGAGCCGGCTCTGCAAGGTGGCGCGGGCGTCGTCGGTGCTGGCGGTGAGCAGGGTGAAGTTGTACAGGCCGGCGAACTTGCGGTAGGCGCGCACGCAGGTCACCGCGCGCAGCGGCAGCGACCTGGTCTTGACGAATTTTTCGGTACACATCGGCCCGGTCAGGCGCGTGTCTTTGGCGCTGCCCAGGTTATCGGTCTTGAACAGGGTCGAGGCCAGCACCGCAAAGCGCACCGGGTCCAGGATGGCCGAGCGCACGTACTGGTGCGTCATCGACACGTGTCCGGTCTGCTGCGAGTCGGATACGAAAATGGCCGACTCCATCGCGCAGGCCATGGTGTCGGCGTTGAAGGTGGCTTCGGCCTTGACGTTCGATCGTCCCCAGCAGCGCACCTGTTCCGACTCGCGCACCGGCACCTGGTACGGCCCCATGGTCTTGAGCGAGAGCGGCGAATCGAGCAGGCGGTCGATCATGGCGCGCTGGTGCGCCAGCAATTGCTCGCCGATCAGGGGATTGAAATCCTTGGGTTTGCCGGCCTGCGCCTGTACTTTTTTCAGCAATTCCTGGGCGTAGCGCACCGGCACCAGAAAGCTGATCAGTTCGCCATCGCGCCGCTTCGACACGTTCACCCCGGCCACGTCGCCGCCCACGGTCACGCTGGGGCCGCCGCTCATGCCCGAGTTGATCGGGCCGGTGAACATCAACTGGTCGTAAAAGCTGCGCGAGATGATGCCGTTGTAGGAGCCTTCCGAGATAGCGAAGCCGAGGTCGAGAGGATTGCCCAGCGAATACAAATACTGGCCCTGGGTCAGCTTCACCAGTTTCTCGGGGATATTGAAAAAGCCGCTGCCGTTGCGGTTGATGCGCACCACGGCCAGGTCGTGCAGCACGTCCACGGCCAGCAGCTCGACCGGGCCGCTCTTGCCGTCGGTATCGATGTATTCGCCCACGTACACATCCGGGTCGATCGCCATTTGCGAGACCACGTGATAATTGGTCAACACCAGGTTGCTGGTGCCGACCATGAAGCCCGAACCGACGGTGGACTGGCTGCGCCCGTTCTTGAGCAACATGCGGATTTGCAACAGGTCGCCCTTGGCGGCGGAATACACTTTTTGCGCGGCCGAGGAGGGCGGCGGCAGGGCCGCGTTCTCGTCGACGTCGGGGGTGGGCGTGGTCGTGGCGGGCGGCGCGGCGCCGGGTACAAGCACGGCCGGGGCGCCTGGCGCGACGACGGCGGGAATGGCCAGGGAAGCGGGCGGACGGGGCGGCGCGGCAGGCTTCGCGGGCGGCGCCGCGATGGCCTGTGCTGCGAAGCAATAAGCAAGCACTGCAGTATTGACAAATTTCATGCAATCCTTCGGTGGCAAGCACTGTTTCCGCTATCTTGCCACCAGCTTAGCGTATTTGCGCGTCGCCGGGGTTCCCTTAGAGCCTATCCCAGTAGATCGGAGTCGCTGCTGGCGCGCCTGGCAAGCGAGTGCCGCCTCGGTATTCCTTCGGAATACCCTCGTCGTTGCATGGCTAGCCATGCGGCCTCCTCGCGCCTTGCCCGCGCTTGCCATGCATCGCCATCCGCTTCCCCCGATCTACTGAGATAGGCTCTTAGAGTTCGCCGTCTTGCGCGACCGGCACGGCCAGCGCGGTCATCATGTGGCCGAGCTTGGCTTCCTTGGTGTTCAGGTAGCTGTTGTTGAAGGCGTTGCGGTTCACCAGCAGGGGCACGCGCTCGCTGACGGTGATGCCGAGTTTTTCCATGGCGTCGATCTTGCGCGGGTTGTTGGTCATCAGGCGCAGGGAATGGATGCCGAAATGGCCGAACATCGGCTGGCACAGCTCGTAGTTGCGGGCGTCGGCGTGAAAGCCCAGGGCCAGGTTGGCCTCGACCGTATCGGCGCCGGCTTCCTGCAGGCGGTAGGCGCGCATCTTGTTGACCAGGCCGATGCCGCGTCCTTCCTGGCGCAGGTACAGCAGGATGCCGCGGCCTTCCTCGGCGATGCGCTTGAGCGCGCCTTCGAGCTGGGCGCCGCAGTCGCACCGTTGCGAAAACAGCACGTCGCCGGTCAGGCATTCGGAGTGGACGCGCGCGAGAACGGGTTGGCCGTCGCCGATGTCGCCCAGGGTCATCGCCAGGTGCTCCTTGCCAGTCGCGTGCTCGACAAAAGCGTGCAGGGTGAACTGCGCCCAGGGGGTGGGCAGCGCGCAGGAGGTGGTGTAATCGAGTAGTTCTTCAGTGGCAGGGGAGGGCATGGCGATGTTCTCAAAACTATTGCTGTAGCCGCAAGTGTAGCGGAAAACCCGGGCAACCGTTGGGCGAGGGGCTCTAAACGGCAGCGCCGCGCGGCGTTTGCGCCAGGCAGGGAAGGGTCGCGCCAGCGCCGGGAAATACCTTCCAATGGGAAATCCAGGCTGGACAAAAGCGCGTACAATTGTATTTTTGCTTATATAATTGCCATGTCTCAATCTTATCTTGAGGCCGACCGCCTGAATCTGTTCATTTCAAAGGTCACCGATTATGCGATTTACATGCTGTCGGCCGAGGGCGAGGTCGTGAGCTGGAACGCGGGCGCGGAACGCTTCAAGGGCTACACGCCGGATGAGATTATCGGCACGCATTTTTCGGCGTTTTACACGCCCGAAGACAGGGCCAGCGGGCTCCCGCAACGGGCGCTGCACGCCGCCCGCACCACCGGCAAGTTCGAAGACGAAGGCTGGCGCGTGCGCAAGGATGGGTCCTTGTTCTGGGCCAGCGTGGTGATCGATCCCATTTTCGGGGCCGACGATGTTCTGTTGGGATACACCAAGATCACGCGCGACATCACCGAAAAGCGCCGCACGCTCGAAGCGCTGCATGCCAGCGAAGAGCGGTTCCGGCTGCTGGTGCAAAGCGTGACCGATTACGCCATCTATATGTTGTCGCCCGACGGGCTCATCACCAACTGGAACGAGGGCGCCCGCCGCATCAAGCGGCTCGACCTGGCGCAAGTCGAAGGCAGCCATTTTTCGCGCTTTTACACCGAGGAGGACAAGCGCAAGCGGATGCCGGAAAAAGCCCTCTGGGCGGCCGAGCACGAGGGGCGCTACGAGACCGAAGGCTGGCGCGTGCGCGGCGACGGCGCCACGTTCTGGGCCCACGTGGTGATCGATCCGGTGTACGACTCGGCCAGGCAGTTGATCGGTTTTGCCAAGATCACGCGCGATATCAGCGAGCGGCGCGAAGCGGCCATCACGCTCGAGCGCACCCGCGAAGCGCTTGCCCAATCGCAAAAACTTGAAGCCATCGGCAAGCTGACAGGCGGCATCGCGCACGACTTCAATAACCTGTTGAGCGTCATTTGCAACGGTATCGACCTGATGCGCGCGACGTCCGCCGAGTCGGTCCAGCACCGCAAGATCCTCGACAGCATGGAGCGCGCCGCCCAGCGCGGCGCCGCGCTGACCGGCCAATTGCTCGCGTTCGCGCGCCAGCAGCCGCTGACCCTGGAATTGCTCGATCTGTCCCAGGTGATCGCCTCCTTCGAGGCCGTGCTCAGGCGCGCGATTCCCAGCGCAGCCACCTTCGTGATCCGCAAGGCGCCCATCGGCAAGGTCCGCACCGATGTGTCGCAGTTCGAATCGGCGCTGCTGAACCTGGTGATCAATTCGCGCGACGCCCTGCCCGACGGCGGCGCGATTACGCTCGAGACGCGCCAGGTCGAGCTGGGCGATAACGAGGTCGGCCAGCTTCCCGGCGGCAGCTATGCGCTGGTCTCGGTCAGCGACAATGGCACCGGCATGCCGCCCGAGGTGGCGGCGCGCGCCCTCGAACCGTTTTTCACGACCAAGCCGGTCGGCAAAGGCACCGGCCTTGGCCTGAGCCAGGTGTATGGCTTGATGCAGCAATCGGGCGGCCACGTCATGATCGCGTCGACACCCGGCCAGGGCACCTGCATGTCGCTGTATTTCCCGGCTGAAACCGGGGAGGGCGGGGTCGAGCCGGCAGCGTCCGGACTCGAGAAGGCGCTCATCGTCGATGACCAGCCCGACGTGCTCGACATGACGGTGGCCCTGTTCCAGAGTCTCGGTTACGAAGCCATCGCCGCCAACAGCGGCGCCGAGGCGATCGGCCTGCTGGCGCAGCACCACGACATCAAGGTCTTGTTTACCGATGTCGTGATGCCCGACATGAACGGCGTGGCGCTGGCGCAGGCCGCCAGGCAGCTTCTGCCCCACCTCAACATCCTGCTCACCTCCGGCTATATGGGCGCCGCGCTGCGCGAGCAATTCGGCGAAGGGCTCGCGCAGTTCGACCTGGTCACCAAGCCGTACCGGCTGGCCGACGTGGCCAAGCGCCTGCGCACGTTTTCCGCGTAGGCGGCCGCCCGGCGCGCTACACCGGGTTCGGCTCAGGTTCGGCTCAGGTTCGGCTTAATACGGCAGGTCGAACACCAGCACTTCGGCCGCTTCGGCGTTCTCGATCCTGAGCGCGCTCTCCTGCGTCAGTTTCAAGGCATCGCCGCCATTGAGGCGCACGCCGTTGACCATCAGCGAGCCGCGGATCAGATGCACATAGCCGCTGCGTCCCTCGGCCAGCGTGTGCTCGAGCACCTCGCCGCCATTCAGGATCGCCGCATAAATCGCGGCATCCTGGTGAATCAGCACCGAACCCTGGCGCCCGTCACTGGACGCAATCAGGCGCAGCTGTCCGATTTTGCTTTCCGGCGCAAAGTGCTTTTCCTCGTAGCTCGGCGCAATGCCGGTCACGTTCGGCTGGATCCAGATCTGCAGGAAATGCACGGGTTCCGTCGCCGAGCCGTTGAACTCGCTGTGGCGCACGCCGCTGCCGGCGCTCATCCGCTGCACATCGCCGTAATGCAAGACCGAGCCCGTGCCCATGCTGTCCTTGTGTTCCAGCGCCCCTTCGAGCACGTAAGAAATAATCTCCATGTCGCGGTGGCCGTGGGTGCCAAAACCTTGCGACGGCGCCACTGTGTCTTCATTGATCACCAGCAGCGGACCAAACCCCGTGTGTTTCGGATCGTGATAATGACCGAACGAGAAGGTATGTTTCGATTGCAGCCAGCCATGATTTGCGTTGCCACGTTCCGCGCCTTGACGAATTTCTAACATGATATGCTCCGTTTCTTTTGAGTTAATGTGCAATAATTTCGAATCCACCTGATCGGGTGAATTTCACCTTCGCTGCACCGATGAAGCTAGTATAGGCCGCGTCAAGCGAATCAAAAAACGGAAAATTTCGTCCTCTATGATCGAAAAAATCGAATGTTAAAATTGAGCCTGGAAGCCCTCTTGATCATCGACGCCATCGACCGGCGCGGTTCCTTCTCCAAAGCGGGGCAGGAATTGCACCGCGTGCCCTCGACCATCTCCTACACGGTCGCCAAGCTGGAGGAAGACCTGGGCGTGCAGGTGTTCGAGCGCAACGGCCCGCGCATCCTGCTCACCCCGGCCGGGCGCGAATTGCTCACCGAAGGGCGCTACCTGCTCAAGGCCGCGCAAGACCTGGAGCACCGCGTACGCCGGGTCGCGTCCGGCTGGGAGACCGAACTGGGCATCGGCATCGATTCCATGTTTTCGGTGCTGGCGCTGCACGAGCACATCCGCGCCTTTTACCAGGTGGCAGCGCAGACCCGCCTGCGCATCGTGCAGGAAACCTTGTCCGGCCCGTGGGAAGCCTTGCTCGACCGCCGCGTCGACCTGCTGGTCGGCGTGGCCGGCGACGGCCCGGCCGGCGGCGGCTACGTTGCCCGCCCGATCGGCTCGATGCCCTTCGTGTTCGCGGTCGCGCCCCACCATCCGCTGGCCGGCCTGCCCGAGCCGCTCGGCCGCAGCCAGTTGCAACACCACCGCGCCATCGTGGTGGCCGATTCGGCCCGCAACATGGCGGCCCGCACCGTCGGCCTGCTGCTGGGCCAGGACGCGCTGACGGTGCCGACCATGCAAGCGAAGTTCGACTTGCAGGTGGCCGGCCTCGGCTTCGGCTTCTTGCCGCAATCGTGTGCCCGCCCGGCCATCGAACGCGGCCTGCTGGTAGAAAAACAAGTCGAGGAAGTGCGCGCCGCCGAAACCTTTTACGTGGCCTGGCGCGTGGGCGAGGAGGGCGCTGCGCTGCGCTGGTGGCGCGAGCGCATGCAGCTACCCGGCCTGTTCGCGCAACTGTCCGGTTTTCTGCCGGGCGGATCTGCAACACCCGCTGAGGACATCCCGGATATTTTGCGTGAATCGCCTCGCTTATTGATCTAAACGTTGGCGAGGGGGGATTTCCCGGAGGTAACATGGATTTGTTGCCACCCACCATCTCGATCCCAATGACCTGCTCGAGCCCGGCCCCTTTGCTTGTTTTCCGCGTATTGGCGGACCGTCGCGGTTTGCCGTCCGGCCTGCTGATCGAAGCCGGCGCCGCCACGGACGAGGCCCGCCTCGCGGGCGCCGTGGTGGACGATCTCGGCGCCCTGTGCCGGGACTTTCCGTGCCTGTACCGCCCTGGCGCCGACCCGCAGCTGGCCGCGGCGCTGGCCGGGCACGGCTGGAGCGAGCTGGCCGAGTACGCCCTGTTCCGCGCCGGCGAGCGCTTCACCAGCATGCCGCTGCCGCCCGAGGCGCGCTGGATCGACGGCGACTGGTGCCTCGGCGCGCCGGCCAAGGTGCTGGCCAGCCAGGCCGCCTCGCGCACGCTCGCGCTGCAACTGGTGCAACTGGTCGCCGCCGACGCCGACACCCACGAAATCGAAGCGCTGCTGCGGCTCGACCCGACCATGTCCTACCAGTTGCTGCGCCTTGTCAACTCGCTCGGCATGGGCGCGGTGCGGCGCATCACCAGCTTCGGCCAGGCGCTGCTGATCCTGGGACGCCAGCAACTGCGGCGCTGGCTCAAGCTGATGCTGTTCGCCGCCCAGAAAGGCGACATCCGGTCGCCCATGCTGCTGGCGCGCGTGGCGGTGCGTGCGCGCGCCCTCGAACTGCTGGCGCGCACGCGCGGCCTCGACAAGCTCACCCAGGAGCAAGCCTTCATGACCGGCATGTTCTCGCTGCTCGGCATTTTGTTCGGCTTGCCGCTGGCGTCCTTGCTGGCGCCGCTGTCGATCAGCGAGGCGGTGCATGGCGCGCTGCTGCATCACGATGGTGAACTGGGCGCGCTGCTGGCGCTGGTCGAACTGGCCGAACGGGGCGAACCGGATGCGCTGGCGCCAACCCTGGCGGCATTGCAGATCGCAGCGGCCGACTTCAACAGCGCCAACCTGGAAGCGCACCGCTGGATGCTGGCGGCGCTGCGCGACAGCGGGGCGAGTGGCCATGGCTGAATCGGCGCTCGACCGCAGCCTGGACCTGGTGCGCAATGCGCGCGCGATGCAAGGCAATGCCCTGGCCGAGATGCTGGTGCGGCTCGAAGCCGAACTGCTGCTGGCCAAACAGGCGCAACTCCCGCTGGCGCGGCGCCTGCTGCAGCACCACGCCGACACCTACGAGCACTCCGACGACGCGGTGATCGTGCTCGATCTGTCGGGCTACCTCACCAGCTGGAACCGGGGCGCCGAAGCGGTGTTCGGCTACACCAGCGACGAAGCGATCGGCCAGCATGTGTTGTTCCTGTACGCCGACGAGGCGGGCGCCGACGACCCGGGCATCGCCGAACTGTTCCTCGAACATGGCAGCTGCCTGGTCGAAGTGCGGCGCCGCCGCAAGAGCGGCGACGTGATCTGGGTACGCCTGGCGCTCTCGCTGATCAACGATGACGACGGCGAGGCGATCGGCATGCTGGTGCATCTCTCGCCGCTGGCCGAACACCTGACCGAAGAAGACAAGATCCGCCTGTACGCGCGCATCATCGAAGACAGCGACCAGGGCGTGCTCATTACCGATGCCGGCGAGCGGATTGTATCGATCAACAGCTCGTTCACCCGCATCACCGGCTACTCGGCCACGGAATCGATCGGCCAGACGCCCGACCTGCTGCGCTCCGGCGTACACGACGCCGACTTCCGCGCCAAGGTGCGCGCCGCCATGCAGGGCAACGGCCCGTTTCGCGGCGAGATTGTCGGCAAGCGCAAGAACGGCGAGCTGTTTCCGCAATCGGTCACCATCAGCGTGGTGCGCAATGCCGAGGGCCGGATTACGCATACCTTTTCGCTGTTCTCCGACATCAGCGTACACAAGGACGCCGAGGCGCGCATGCAGCGCATGGCCAACTACGACGGCATGACCGGCCTGCCCAACCGCTCGCTGTTCAATCACCTGGTCGGGCAGGTGCTCAACGAAGCGCGGCGCGGCAACGAGTACGGCGCGCTGATGGTCATCGAAGTCAATCGCGTCGGCGCCATCAGCGACACGCTCGGTCACGACGTGGCCAGCGAAGTCATTTGCACGGTCGGGCGCCAGTTCCGCAGCGTGCTGCGCGAGCCCGACATCCTGGCGCGTATCGACGGCAGCAAGTTCGCCGTCGCGCTGCCCACCATCGGCCAGCGCGAGCACGCCGGCATCGTCGCGCAAAAGCTGCTCGCGACCCTGGCCGCGCCGCTGCTGGTGGCCGGCCACGGCCTGCAGGTGAGCGCCAATATCGGCATCGCGCTGTATCTGGACGACAGCATGGATACCGCCTCGCTGCTGCGCTTTGCCGAGGTGGCGCTGGCCAAGGCCGGCGAATTCGGCCTGGGCGGCTTCTTGTTCTACCGCGACGAGATGGACCAGCGCGCGCGCGAACGCCTGCGCCTGGAGACCGAACTGCGCACCGCCCTGGCCGAGAACCAGTTCGAGCTGCACTACCAGCCCAAGGTGAGCTTGCGCAGCGGGCGCATCGTCGGCGCCGAAGCGCTGATCCGCTGGCGCCATCCGGAGCGCGGCATGATCTCGCCGGGCGTGTTCATTCCGCTGGCCGAAGAGACCGGGCTCATTTTCGATATCGGCAACTGGGTCATGAATGAAGCGTGCCGCCAGATCCGCGCCTGGGACGATGCGGGGCTGTCGATGCCGCCGGTCGCCGTCAACGTCTCGGCGCGCCAGTTCGACCGCAGCCTGCCGGCCCGCGTGAGCGAAGTGCTGGACCGGCACAGCGTGGAACCGGCCCAGATCATGCTGGAGATCACCGAGTCCCTGCTGGTGCGCGGCACCGATAGCGTGATCGCGATCATGAACGACCTGGTGGCCATGGGCCTGGCGCTGGCGCTGGACGATTTCGGCACCGGCTATTCGAGCCTGGCCTACCTGAAAAAATTCCCGATCAGTACACTCAAGATCGACCGTTCCTTCGTGATCGGCCTGCCGTACGAGGAAAACGATTGCGCCATCGCGCGCGCCATCGTCACCATGGCCCAGCAACTGCGCCAGGAAATCGTGGCCGAAGGCGTGGAGACGCCCGAGCAGATGGCGTTCTTGCGCGACCTGGGTTGCGACCAGCTGCAAGGCTACCTGTTCAGCCCGGCGGTCAGCGGCGATGAATTTGCCTGCATGCAGCGCGAAAGCAAGCGCTTGACAGTGAGCCGATAGCGCGCACTTCTGTTCAACATCAAACAAGTCGCGCATTTTTCGCGCATGCTTTCTTCACAGGTCAAGCATCCTATGAAGAGCTCGCCGTGACAAGCACTTTCCCAGGCACCCCGCAGGTGACTGTACTGGTGCCGACGTACGGCCAGTCCCGTTTTCTGCCCCGCGCGCTCGACAGCCTGCTGGCCGGTCCCTGACCGCCGGGCGCGGCTCCGGCTGGACGACCGCGTTGCGACCGTAACGGGAGCGCTTAACGGCGTCCGCGCAAGGGATCGAGCAGGCTGCGCAGGTCGTTGTGATCGAGTTCGTACATCAGCGCGAGCAGTTCGCCGATCTCGCCGCGCGGAAAGCCCTCGCGCGCGAACCAGCCAAGGTAGTGGCCGGGCAGGTCGGCGATGACGCGGCCTTTGTATTTGCCGTAAGGCATCTCGCGGGTCAGCAGCAGTTGGAGGTGTTCTGGTTTCATGATGCCGCTACTGTAGCAAAAACGGCGTGCGCCGGTCGGCCTTGCGTCACCCGCCGGCCTGGCCTGCCAGGCCAACCGTCAACGTCGATTGTGGCATGTCGTTTTCCGTACAATGACATGACGTTTCCCAGTGACCGGGAATCAGGAGGTCCCCAGGAGAGTGCATGAGCAAAGAGGTCACGATGACGATCCGGCTTGAATCGGATTGGCGTTCCAGCTTTGTGTAAGCGGCCGGGCAAGAGCATCGGCCAGCCGCCCGGCAGCTGGCGCAGGCGTGCGGCTACCAACTCGATTGGCAGCGCTTCGGCAAATCGCCGGCCGGCCGCGATGTTCTCGACATCGCGCGCGACCGCAGCGTGAACCTTTTCGCTTGGCTCACATTGCGCACCCGGGCACGCAGCGCGATATTGTGTTGAGCATGGATCAGTCCGAAGGCAAGCGCGACTTGCCCACCCTCCTGCGTGACGCCATCCGGCCGAGTCGCGCCGTCGCCGTCGAACAGTTGCAAGAAGCCGACGCGCTCCCTTTGTATCTGCCATAAGGCATCTCGCGCGTCAGCGGCAAGCGCGCGCCCCGGCCGGACGCCCGTTCCCATCCACGACGCGCTTGACATCGGGCTTTATCGTAACTATGATTGTTACAGTTAAAACTGAGAAAGCACAACATGGATACCGATTTCATTGTCGTCGGCGGCAGCTTCGCCGGCATGGCCGCCGCGATGCAACTGGCGCGCGCCAACCGCCCGGTGCGCGTGATCGACGCCGGCCAGCCGCGCAACCGCTTCGCGGCCGCCGCCCACGGCTTCGTCGGCCACGACGGCCGCGCCCCGCACGCCATCATGGCTGACGCGCGCCGCCAGTTGCTGGCCTACCCCAGCGCCAGCGTGATCGACGCCACGGTCGACAGCGCGGCGCGCATCGATGGCGGCTTCGAAGTCGTGCTCGCCGGCGGGGAACGCATGCGCGCCCGGCGCCTGATCCTGGCCAGCGGCGTGGTCGACCAGTTCCCGCCGATCGACGGCGTGCGCGAGCGCTGGGGCGTCTCGATCCTGCACTGTCCTTACTGCCACGGCTACGAATTCCTGGGCCGCCGGCTCGCCGTGATCGGCATGATGCCGATGTCGGCCCACATGGCGCAATTGATCGCCGAATGGTCGCCGTTCGTCACCTACTGCGCCAACGGCATCGCGCTCGACGCCGAGCAGGAGCAGGTATTGAAAGCGCGCGGCATCCGCATCGAACACAGTAAAGTCGCCTCGCTCGGTGGCGTGGCGCCGGCGCTGGACGGCATCGTCCTCGAAGACGGCACGCGCGTGCCGGCCGATGCCGCATTTTTGGCGACGCAAGTGTCCACCAGCCCGCTCGCGCGGCAGCTCGGATGCGAGTTCGACGAAGGCCCGCTCGGCCTCTACGTGCGCACCAACGAGTTCCAGGAAACCACCGTCGGCGGCGTGTTCGCCGCCGGCGACGTGGCGCGCATGCCGCACAATGCCACCTGGGCCGCCGCCGATGGCGTGATGGCCGGCACGGCGGCGCACCGCTCGGTGGTGTTTACCTGACGCGTCCCGCCGTGCTATCGTCTGGCAGATCACAAGGAGCTGAAATTGACCTGCCTGCGCCACCTGCCTTGCCTTCTCGTCTTGACCATGCTGGCGGCCTGCGCGGGGAGCGGCGGCGCGGGCTCGCCGGCGGCCCAGGTCGAGCGCTTCGAGATCGTCAGCCGTGCTCCCGCTTTTGACGGCAAGGTCTTCGACGCCGCCGGCGCCTACGAGAAAATCGTCGCCATCGCGCATCTGCGCATCGACCCGCATCATCCGGCCAACCGCGCCATCGTGGACCTGGACAAGGCGCCCACGACCGGCGGCTGGGTCAAGTACGCGACCGATGTCATCCTGCTGCGCCCGCGCGACGCCGCCAAAGCGTCGCGCGTGCTGGTGCTCGACATCCCCAACCGTGGCGGCAAGCTGGCGCTCGACGTGATCAACGAGGCCAGCGCGCGCGACACCGGCAACGGCTTCCTGATGCGGCGCGGGCACACGCTCGCGTGGATCGGCTGGCAGGGCAATATCGGCCTGGCGGGCAACGGCGAATTGGCCGGCACGGCGTTTCCGGTGGCGGTGCTGGACGGCCAGCCGATCACCGGCCAGAGCGTCGAAGAGAAGGTCTTCGACGATGTCAAGCCCACGGGCACCATCGATCTGGCCTATCCGGCCGCCTCGACCAGCCAGGCGGGCGCAGTGCTGAGCGTGCGCGTACACGCCACCGCCGCGCCGCTCATCCTGCCGGCCAGCGCGTGGAGCTACACCAGTGCCACCCGGATCGAGGTCACGCGTCCGCGCGGGGTCGACGGCGGCGCGATCTACCAGTTCCAGTACCAGGCGCGTGATCCGGTCGTGATGGGCCTGGGCATGGCGGCGCTGCGCGATGTGACCAGCCATCTCAAGTCGGGCATGGCCGATGGCGCCGGCCAGCCCAACCCGCTGGCCGATATCAAGCCCGACGTCACGCTGGCGCTGGGCGTGTCGCAGTCGGGTCGCTTTCTGCGTGACCTGATCTGGCAGGGTTTTAACGCCGACCCGCGCGGCGGCAAGGTGTTCGACGGCGCCATGCCGCTCATCGCCGGCAGCCGCAAGAGTTTTGTGAACCGCCGCTTCGGCCGGCCCGAACGCTACTCCACCCTGCACCTGAATCACTGGGCCTACGGCGACCAGTTCCCGTTCAGTTACGCCGTGACGAAAGACCCGGTCGGCGGCGCGACCGACGGCATCTTCGCGCGCTGCCAGCCGACCGGCACCTGCCCGAAGCTGATGCACGTCGACAGCAGCACCGAATTCTGGCAGGGCCGCGCCTCGCTGGTGGTGACCGACGGCGCCGGCAAGGACATCGCGCTGCCGGCCGGCGTGCGCGCCTACCTCATGTCGTCGACCCAGCACATGACGGCCGAGCGGGCCACGGTCGGCATCTGCAAGTGGACCAATAACACGGCGCAGCAGGGGCCAACGGTGCGCGTGCTGCTCGACCACCTGGTGGCGTGGGCGCGCAGCGGCAAGGAGCCGCCGCCCAGCCGCTTTCCGCAGATCGGCAGCGCCATGCTCACGCTCCCGCAGCGCGAGGCGGTCGGTTTTCCGGACCTGCGCGCGCTTGGCGTCGGCTATCCGGACGGGTTGAATGAGTTGACGGTGGTCGATTACGCCAGCCTGCCGCCCACGCCTGCACCGGACAAGCGCTACCAGGTGCTGGTGCCGATGGCCGATCTGGACGGCCACGATATCGCCGGCATCCGCCTGCCCGATGTGGAGGTGCCGCTGGCGACCTATGCCGGCTGGAACCTGCGCCGGCGCGGCTTTGCCGAAGACCAGCTGTGCGGACTGAATGGTTTGTCGGTGCCGTTCTCGGCAGTGCCGCGCGCGGGCGATCCGCGCCGTGCGCTCTCGCAGCGCTACACGACGCGGCTGGAATACGCCAAGGCGGTGGCGATTGCCGCGCGGGCCTTGCGCGACGACGGACTGCTGCTCGACGAAGACGTCAGCCGTTTCATCGAGCGCGCCAAAGTGGATCAACGGCTTGGGCCGTAAGCTGCTTCCCCGCCGCAAGCGGGCACCGCAAGCGGGCACCGCAAGCGGGCGCCGCAAGCGGGTGCCGCAAGCAGGCGCCGCAAGCAGGCGCCATGACGGCGCCGCGCTGATCCGCTCCCGATCGCTCAGTCGCGCTGCCGGGTCTTGGCGTTGTGCGCCTTGATGACCACCTTCCACTTGTTGCGCGCCGCGATCCGGTCCAGCGGCGTTTGCTGGCTGCGCCGTGCATCGCGCAGCAGCTTGCGGTAGTTCAGCAAGCGGTCCGGATCGACCGCCCCGCGCACCGCGCAACCGGGTTCCTCTTCATGCGCGCAATCGCGGAACTGGCAATGCCGCGCCAGCTCACCGATATCGTCAAAACTCGCCGCCAGCGCCTCTTCATCGGCATCCGGCTGCCACGAGCGCAAACCGGGCGTGTCGATGATGCAGGCGCCGCTCGGGCACTGGTGCAGCGAGCGCGCGGTGGTGGTGTGGCGCCCGCGGTTGTCGCCCCGGCGCACGCCGCCGGTTTCCTGGTGGCTTGACGAGAGCGCGTTGGTCAGGGTCGACTTGCCCGCGCCCGAGGTGCCGAGCAGGATCAAGGTCTGCCCGGGCGCCAGCCAGGGCGCCAGGATGCGCGCCGGTTCGTCGCCCAGGGCGTTGAGTGCGAACGCCTGCACCCGGCGCGGCAGGCGCTCCGCGAGCTGGCGCATGCGCTCATCGACGTCCAGCCCGATATCGGCCTTGGTCAGCACCACTACCGGCTCGACGCCGGACGATTCGGCCAGCGCCAGGTAACGCTCCAGGCGGCGCAGCTTGAAGTCGTGGTCCAGGCCCATGACCAGCAGCGCGGTATCGACGTTGCTGGCCAGGGACTGGCGACGCCCGTCGCTGGCGCGGCGCGCGATGTGCGTGAGCGGCGCCAGGCGCTCCGACAGCCACTGTTCGCCGTGCGCATGGGGTTCGGCCAGCACCCAGTCGCCCACGGCGAGGGCGGCGTCGCCGGCCTGCAGCGACTGGACCAGCTTATTGCGTGAGCGCGCGCGCGATTCGGCGACGCCGTCGTGGATGACGGCCCAGTCGCGATGCACTTGCGTCACGCGCACCAGGCGCGTGCCTTCCGGTGCCTGGTCGATGGTGGCGAGTTGGCTGGCGACCGATTGCGTCAGCCCGATAGTGCGCAGTGATTCAAAATCGATGTGGATCATGATGAGGGTGTGTTCCCGGATTCGTTCGCCCGCGACGCGCGCGGGCACAAGCCGCGCGCAATAGCACGCAGGCAAAAAGAAAACGGAGGTCGGCGCGCGATCGGGCGCGCATCAACACACGAGGCTCAGTCCGGACTCAGTCCGGAAAATACGGCAGGCAGGCGGGTTGTGGCGGGATCAGGCGGCCGACAGGAGGGCAATATCATTTGTATGCATGGTGTATTCTCCTGTGGAAGTCAATAGAAGCTGGCAGTGTGCCAGTCGGGCGCGGGCGCGTCAAGCGCGCGGAGGATGCTATATTCGCTGCACCCGGCCCACATGAAGATGAAGCGATGAACAACCCACCCCGCCTGCACGATTTCGTACTTGCCTTCACCCGCCTTGTCGATACAGCCGCACACGACGAAGCGCGCATGCTTGAACAGGGCAGGCCGCTGCTGGCCGCCTTGATCGCCCATGACGACTGGCTGCCCGCCGCATTCGCCGCACCTCACCCGGACCGCTATCAACAATACCTGCTCCATTGCGACCCGCACGCGCGCTTTTCGGTGCTCAGTTTCGTGTGGGGTCCGGGCCAGGCCACGCCGGTACACGACCATACCGTGTGGGGCATGGTGGGCGTGCTGCGCGGGGCGGAACAGTGCGAGGAATTCGCGCCGCCGGCCGGCTGCGGGCCGCTTGCCGCCACCGGGTCGCACCATCTGCCGGCCGGCGCGATCGACGTGGTGTCGCCGCGCGTGGGCGACATTCACCGCGTGTCCAACGCCAGCCCAGGCGCGGTCTCGGTCAGCATCCACGTGTACGGCGCGGACATCGGCCGCATCGCACGCCATGTGTACGACCCCGTCAGCGGCGCGGCCAGCCGTTTTGTGTCCGGTTACACCAACATCGCCACACCCGACGCCGGGCAGCCATTGCCCGGATCGGGTTGTTGCGTATAATCCAAGATCAGCTTGGCAAAACCATCATTAGAGAACAGATCATATGGCTTCATCCTCAGACAACATCAGCATGGCTGTGTTTTGCGACTTCGAGAACGTCGCACTCGGCGTGCGTGACGCGAACTACGAAAAATTCGACATCAAGCCGGTCCTCGAACGGCTTCTGCTCAAGGGCAGCATCGTGGTCAAGAAGGCGTACTGCGACTGGGAGCGCTACAAGGGCTTCAAGGCCACCATGCATGAAGCGAACTTCGAACTGATCGAGATTCCGCATGTGCGCCAGTCCGGCAAGAACTCGGCCGACATCCGCCTCGTGGTCGATGCGCTCGACCTGTGCTACACCAAGTCGCACGTCAATACCTTCGTCATCATCAGCGGCGACTCCGACTTTTCGCCGCTGGTGTCCAAGCTGCGCGAAAATGCCAAGCAGGTGATCGGCGTGGGCGTCAAGCAGTCCACCTCGGACCTGCTGGTGGCGAACTGCGACGAATTCATTTTCTACGACGACCTGGTGCGCGAAGTAAAGCGTGCGGCCGCCAAGCGCGACGAGCGCAAGGTGCAGCCGCAGGCAAAACGCTCGCCCGACGAAGGCAACCGCCGCAAGGAAGAACTCGAATCGCGCAAGGCCCAGGCCATCGACCTGGTGGTCGAGATGTTCGATGCGCTGGTGTCCGAACGCGGCGACAGCGGCAAGATCTGGGCTTCGCTGCTCAAAGATACCCTCAAGCGCCGTCGCCCCGACTTCAACGAGACGTATTACGGTTTCCGCACCTTCGGCAACCTGCTGGAAGAAGCGCAAAACCGAGGCATGCTCGAATTCGGCCGTGACGAAAAATCCGGCGCTTACGTTTACCGCAGCAGCAATGCCAGCGCCAACAACAACCACCAGTCGCACGCGGTGGAGCTGCAAGCGTCGGCCGTGCAGGACGACGCGCCAGCGCTAGCCGATGTCGCGGAAGAAGCGCCAGCCAAGCCGGAATCGTCGCGGCGCGGACGTGGTCGCGGTGGCCGCAACCGTAACGACAGCGACACTGTCGAGGCGGTCGCGCCGGACGTTGTCGAGTCCGGGGATGCGGCGGAGCTGCCGGAAGCCGAGCCGGTAGCAAGCGTGCCGGCATGGTACGACCCGCAGCCGGAAACGGTGGAAGCGGCGCCGGTCGTTCCCGAGTCGTCGCGCCGTCGTGGCCGTGGAGGACGCAACCGCAACGAGCCTGTCGAGGAGAGCGTGCCGCAGGCGCTGGAGCCGGTGGCGGCGGCCCCCGCATGGTACGACCCGGTCCCACAGCTTGAAGAACCGGTGGAGCCGGTCGACGCTGAAGTGACGCCCGAAGCGCCGGTCCAGGAAAAGCGTCGCCCCGCGCGCAAGCCCGCAGCCAAGAAGGCGGCCAAGCAGGCCGATGTGGCCCCGGCTCCCGAGGTGGCGCCAGAGCCGCAGCCCGAGCCGGAACCGGTAGCGCTGGAGCTGCCGGCGGAGCAGGGCGATGAGGAAGCGCCGGCCAAGCCAGCTAAAAAAGCCATCCCGCGCAGCCGCCGTCCGGCCAAGCCGAAGGCCCCGGCCAAAAGCAAATAGCAGGCACCACGCGCAGGGGCGCCATGCCCTTGCGCGATGGCGCTGGCGGATTTGCGCCTTCAATCGGCCGTCGGCCAGCATCCCGGTCCCCGTCACGAACGACGCTCCCGGCCCCGCCAGATAAGCGAGCGCATCGGCCACATCGGCCCCCGTTCCATCGTGTCCCATCGCAATGCCCGGCTTGACCGCGTCGGCAATCGGTCCGCCGGCCGGATTCATGTCGCTGTCGGCCGGGCCCACGCATCGAAGCGGGCCGCTGCACGCAATCGCAAAATGGTGCAAACTTCATGCTCCCGCCACGAACGCCCGAAAAGGAAGACCGCCATGCGTATGCTCACTGCCGTTGCGCTGTTTCTGGCCGTCCTCGCGCCCGCTGCGCAGGCCGCGCCGCCGGCGGCCAACCATCCCATTCTCGGCATCTGGAAGCTGACCTTGCCCGACGCCAGCTGCTCCGAAACCTATCGCTTTCGCGGCGACGGCACCACGCTCGTCACCAGCGCGGCCGAAGTGTCCGAGAGCCGCTTCGAAATACCGGCCAAGCCGAGCGCCAGGGGCTTCTACAAGCTGGTCGACCGCTACGTCAAGGGCAACGGCAAGCAGGATTGTTCGGGCGCCGTCATGAAACCCGACGCCTCGGTCACGCACTTCGTCCGCTTTCACCCGTCCGGCACCTTGTTCGTGATGTGCGCCGCCGAATCGTTCGACGCCTGCATCGGCCCGTTCCGGCGCGTGGCGGGGCAGGGGATCTGAATGCTGCGCATCGGCGTCATTTCCGACACGCATGGCTTGCTGCGCCCGGAGGCGGTCGATTTTCTCGCCGGGAGCGACGCCATCGTGCATGGGGGCGATATCGGCAATGCCGACATCCTGGCCCGGCTGGCCGCGCTTGCGCCCTTGACGGTGGTACGCGGGAATAACGACAAGGGCGGCTGGGCCGCCGGCGTGCCGGCAAGCGCGCTGCTGGAGGTGGGCGGCGTGCGCCTGTACGCGCTGCACGATATCGCCGGTCTCGATGCGGCCGCGCTGTCGGGCGATGTGAAGGTGATCGTGTATGGACACTCGCACCGGCCGCTGGCCGAGCAGCGGGGCGCGCTGCTCTACCTGAACCCCGGCAGCGCGGGACCGAGGCGATTCAGCCTGCCGGTGACGGCGGCCGAACTGCTGGTCGATGGCGGGCAGGTGAGGGCCAACATCGCCCTGCTGATTCCACGGGCTTGACGGCAGGGCAGCTGCGGCACAGTGTATATTGCTGCCGGTTCGATCATCCAACGGAATGTCATGTCACCGGCTCTACTTCTCTGCATCCTCATCGCCTACTTCGCCCTGTTGCTGGGCGTGGCCTGGGCCACCTCGCGCAACGCCACCAACGACAGCTTCTACATCGGTAACAAAAGCAGCGACTGGAAACTGGTCGCCTTCGGCATGGTCGGCACCACGCTGTCCGGCGTGACCTTCATCAGCGTGCCCGGCGCGGTCGGGCGCGACGGCTTCGGCTACATGCAGATCCTGATCGGCTACGTGATCGGCTACATCGCGGTCGCCTATATCCTGCTGCCGCTCTACTACCGCCTGAAACTGACCTCGATCTACGACTACCTGAACCAGCGCCTGGGCCGGCGCGCCTACCAGAGCGGCGCGTCGTTCTTCATCCTTTCGCGCCTGCTGGGCGCCACCGCGCGCCTGTACCTGGTCGTGAACATTTTGCAGGCCATCATCCTCGACAGCCTCGGGGTGCCGTTCTGGCTCACCACCCTGGTCATCCTCGGCATGATCCTGATGTACACCTACCAGGGCGGCGTGAAAACCATCGTCTGGACCGACACCCTGCAAACGAGCTGCATGCTGTTCGGCCTGCTCGCCTGCATCGCCATGTTGCTCAGCCAGATGGACCTCTCGGTCGCCCAGAGCCTGGCCCGGATGCACGAGCAGGGCTTGTCGCGCGTGTTCACCACTGCCGTCGACAGCCCCAATTTTTACCTCAAGCAGATTATCGCCGGCGCCTTCATCGTCCTCACCATGACCGGCATGGACCAGGAGATGATGCAAAAGACAATCTCGGTCAAGACCCTGGCCGACTCGCAGAAAAACCTCCTCAGCCTGACCGCGATCCTGGTCGTGGTGCTGTCGCTGTTCATGTTCCTCGGCGGCCTGCTGTACCTGTACGCGCCGGGCGCCGGGGTGACCGCCAGCGGCGACAAGCTGTTCGCCGCCGTCGTCATGGGCCACTTGCCGGTAACGCTGCAGATCATCTTCCTGATCGCGCTGATCTCGGCCCTGTTCCCCAGCGCCGACGGGGCCATTACCGCGCTCACTTCCACCGTCTGCATCGACCTGCTTGGCCTGACGCGGCGCCAGGACCTGTCGGAGCGGGACAAGGTGCATTGGCGCCAGCGCGTCCACCTCGGCTTCGCGGCCCTGTTCCTGGTGCTGGTGATGGCCTTCAAGCTGGTCGACAGCCCCAGCATGATCGGCGTGATCCTCAAAGTGGCCAGCTACACCTACGGCCCGCTGCTTGGCCTGTTCGCCTTCGGCATGCTGACCGAACGCACCCTCAGGGACCGCTGGGTGCCGCTGGTGGCCGTCGGTGGACCGCTTATCTGCGCTTTTCTTGAATATAATCAAACATTGCTGTTGGGAAGTTACCGCCTCGGGCTTGAGTTGCTCATGATTAATGGCATATTGGTGTTTGCCGGCTTGTGGGCTATTTCCCGGCCCGCCCGGTCCCGCATTTCCGAACGGGACGCGGCGATTTCGCTTACAGTAGACGTTTAGCTTTTTACCCACCTCATTTTCCGCCGGAGTACCGATGTCATTTAAACCTTTGTCCACCCTACGCCGCGGTTTCGGCATGTTCTGGAGCGCGCTCGACAGCACGCGCCGGGGCGTGCTCAATGTGCTCTTCCTGATCATCGTGATCATCCTGCTGATGGCGATCTTCGGCGGCGGCGTCAAGCCGATGGCGACCAAGACCGCGCTGGTCCTCGAAGTCAAGGGCGACCTGGTCGAGCAGCACAGCGGCAATGTGCGCGACGCGCTCATGGCCAATGTCGGCGGCGGCGACGTGCGCAAGTCGGTCCAGCTGCGCGACGTGCTCACCGTGCTCGATAGCGCCGCCAAGGACCCGCAGATCAGCAGCGTGCTGCTCTTGCTCGACCAGATGGATGGCGCCGGTCTTGCCATGCTCAATGAAGTCGGCCTGGCCGTCGAAAGAGTCAAGGCGGCCGGCAAGCCGGTGATCGCCTGGGGCAGCAACTTCGACCAGCGCCAGTACCGCATTGCCTCGCACGCCACCCAGGTATATATGCATCCGATGGGTTCCGTCCACATCGAAGGCTTCGGCCGCTACCGCAACTACTACCGCGATGCGC
Source organism: Massilia genomosp. 1 (assembly GCF_011682185.1). NCBI lineage: Bacteria > Pseudomonadati > Pseudomonadota > Betaproteobacteria > Burkholderiales > Oxalobacteraceae > Massilia > Massilia genomosp. 1. Next base: position 42,965 of record NZ_WHJF01000025.1, on the reverse strand, counting down.
TCGACAAGGTCGGCGTGACGGTCAACCTGATCAAGGTCGGTACCTACAAGAGCTTCGCCGAGCCGTACATCGGCAACGGTCCTTCGCCGGCCGCCGCCGAAGCCGACGCCTTCCTGTACAACGCCCTGTGGGCCGGCTACACCGCCGACGTCGAGAAAAACCGCAAGCTGCCGGCCGGCTGGATCGCCCAGAAAATCGACGCGCTGCCGGCGCTGATGGAACAGGCCGGCGGCGACACCGGCAAGCTGGCCTTGACCACCAAAATGGTGGACGGCCTGAAAACGCGCGACGAAGTGCGCGCCATGATGATCACGCGCGGCGCGCCGGATGACGACGGCAAGAGCTTCCGCCAGGTCGGTTTCGACGAGTACCTGGCGCGCCTGCGTCCGCCCATGTTCGGCGAAGGCGTCGGCGTGATCGTGGCCGCCGGCGAAATCAGCGACGGCAATGCGCCGGCCGGCTCGATCGGCGGCCTGTCTACCGCGAACCTGATCCGCAAGGCGCGCGAAGACAAGCAAATCAAGGCGATCGTGCTGCGCGTCGATTCGCCAGGCGGCAGCGCCTTCGGCTCGGAACTGATCCGGCGCGAGCTGGAACTGACCCGCGCCGCCGGCAAGCCGGTGGTGGTGTCGATGGGCAGCGTGGCGGCCTCCGGCGGCTACTGGATTTCGATGGCGTCCGACGAGGTGTTCGCCGACCGTTCCACCATCACCGGTTCGATCGGCGTGTTCGCGATCCTGCCGACGGCTGAAAAAGTGGTCGACAAGCTGGGCATCCACACCGCCGGCACCACCACCACCTGGCTGGCCGACGCTTACAACCCGATGCGTCCCCTCGATCCGCGCTTTACCCAGGTGATCCAGAGCAGCATCAACCATATTTACAGCGAGTTCACCACCAAGGCCGCGGCGGCGCGCAAGACCACCCAGCCGAAGATCGACGAAGTGGGGCAGGGTCGGGTATGGACCGGCGTGCAGGCCAAGGAACGCGGCCTGGTCGACACCATCGGCAGCTACACCGACGCGCTCAAGTCGGCCGCCAGGCGCGCCAAGCTGGCCGAGGGTTACCGCGTGGCCTACATCGAGCGCGATGTGTCGGCGTTCGAGCGCTTCGTGACCATGTTCGGCGCCAGCGCCGCGCAAGCGGTCAACATCGAGGTCAAACTGGGCCTGATGCCAAGCGGCGTGCCGGCGAGCGCCATGACCGAGGTGAGCAAGGAACTGGGCTGGCTGTCCGACATGACCAACGGCCGCAAGCCGTTCGCGGCGGTCACCCACTGCATGTGTACCGCGCCGTAACACTGCTGACGTAAGCATCGTCGCTCCCGCGCAGGCGGGAGCCCAAGTCCCGCGATAGCCGCCGAAACTTGGACCCCCGCCTGCGCGGGGGCGACGGTTCTCGGTTGGAGGCCGGCCCGTGCTGCCTCGGCGTCAGTCAGAACGCCCCGACATGCCCGGCGCGGCCCAGGCCCCCGCCATCAATTTGTAGCGACTTTGTAACGCCATGTAGCCTGTTACAAACTCGCCCGCAGCGCCTCGCCTCCCTATGAAAACACCGCCGCCGCCGCGCCACCCGCGCCGGTGGCGGCGTGCGCACGTCCATACAGTGCATGAATCGCCCGGTTTTGGCGCCCGTTGCGCCTTCCGCGAAACATGCCGTTTGGCTTCTCCATGCTAGAGTTGCTTCAATAATCGTTGCAATCAAGACAAGGAAAAGCATGAGCCCATCACCTTCCCAGCCACGGCGCAGCCGCCGTACCAAGATCATCGGCAGCGTGATGGCCGTGCTCGCCATGGCCGGACTCGGCGGATTGGCCTGGTACCTGACCCACCAAAGCCCGGCCGGCGGCCCGGGCGGCGCTCCCGGCGCGGCGGCCGGCCCCGGCGGCCCCGGCGGCCCGGGCGGCGGCGGTGGCGGCGGTGGCCGTGGTGGACGCGGCGGCGGCATGGCCACCACCGTCGGCGTGGCCAGCGCCGAACGCACCGACATCCCGGTCACCCTCGACGCCCTCGGCACCGTCACCGCGGCCGCCACGGCCACGGTGCGCCCGCAGGTCTCGGGGATCCTGCAAAAGGTCCACTTCAGCGAAGGGCAGTTGGTCAAGGCCGGGCAGGTGATGGCCACGATCGACCCGCGCCCGTTCGAGATGGCGCTGATGCAGGCGAGCGGCACGCGCCAGCGCAATGAAGCGCAGCTCGACAGCGCCAAGGTCACGCTGGAACGCTACCGCACCCTGCTCACGCAGGACTCGATCGCGCGCCAGGAAGTCGACACCCAGGCCGCGCTGGTCAAGCAGCTGCAAGGCACCGCCATGACCGACCGCGCCGCCGAGGGAGTGGCGCGCTTGAACCTGAGCTACACCCAGGTCAAGGCGCCGATCACGGGCCGGGTGGGGCTGCGCGTGATCGACATGGGTAACCTGGTCGGCAGCGGCGACGCCAACGGCATCGCCGTCATCACCCAGCTCTCGCCGATCGATGTCGAATTCGCGGTGCCGCAAGACCGCGTGCCCGACCTGCAGGGGCGCATCCGCGACAGCGCCAGCCTGCCCGCCACCGCGTTCGACCGCACCCGCACCACCTCGCTGGCCAAAGGCGAATTCAAGGCGCTCGACAACCAGGTCGATGTGCAGACCGGCACCGTGCGCGCCAAGGCGCGCTTCGCCAACGACGACCAGGCGCTGTTCCCCAGCCAGTTCGTCAACCTGCGCCTCGAACTGCGCACCATCAAGGACGCCGTCGTGGTGCCGGTGACCGCGCTGCGCCACGGCAGCACGGGCGACTTTGTGTATGTGCTCAATCCAGGCGAGCGCACGGTCGCCGTGCGGCCCGTCACGCGCGGCCAGGCCACGGTCGACAAGGTGGAAGTGAAAACCGGGCTGAAAGCCGGCGAACAGGTGATCACCGAAGGCGCCGACCGCCTCAAGGATGGCGCCAAGGTGACCCTGCCGACCGACAAGCCGGCCGCCGGCGCCGCGGGCGGCCGCCGCCGCCAGCGCGAAGGAGCGCCGCGATGATGCTGGCGCCGATCTTGGCACTGATGTTGGCACACAATGCGAGGGGTGCGCGATGAATCCCTCAGCCCCGTTTATCGCCCGCCCGGTCGCCACCTCGCTGCTGATGCTGGCGATCGTGCTGGCCGGTTTTGTCGGCTTCAAGTTCCTGCCGCTGTCGGCGCTGCCGCAGGTCGACTTCCCGACCATCCAGGTGCAGACCCTGTACCCCGGCGCCAGTCCCGAAGTGATGGCGCGCACCGTCACGGCCCCGCTGGAACGCCGCTTCGGCCAGATGTCCGGCTTGCAGCGCATGAGTTCCACCAGCGCCTCGGGCGTGTCCATCGTCACCCTGCAGTTCGGCCTGGGGCAAACGCTCGACGTGGCCGAGCAGGAAGTGCAGGCGGCCATTAACGCCGGCGGCTCGCTGCTGCCGGCCGACCTGCCGGCGCCGCCGGTGTACGCCAAGGTCAATCCGGCCGACGCGCCGGTGCTCACGCTCGCCATCACGTCCGATACGGTGCCGCTGACCGAGGTGCAGAACCTGGTCAACACGCGCCTGGCGCTGAAAATCAGCCAGGTGTCGGGCGTGGGCCTGGTCACCCTGAGCGGCGGACAGCGGCCGGCAGTGCGCATCCAGGCCGATACCGGCGCGCTGGCAAGCTACGGCCTCGGGCTGGACACCTTGCGCAGCGCGATCTCGGGCGCCAACGCCAACAGCGCCAAGGGCAACTTCGACGGTCCCACGCGCTCTTACGCGATCAACGCCAACGACCAGCTCCTGACCGTACCCGATTACGAAAAACTGATCGTCGCCTACCGCAATGGCGCCCCGGTGCGCCTGTCGGACGTGGCCAAGGTGGTCGACAGCGCCGAAAACGTCAAGCTGGGCGCCTGGGCCAACATGAAGCCGGCCATTATCCTGAACGTGCAGCGCCAGCCCGGCGCCAACGTCATCGCCACGGTCGACGCCATCAAGGCGCGCCTGCCCGAACTGCAAGCGAGCCTGCCCGGTGCGCTGCGGCTCGACGTGCTGTCGGACCGCACCACCGGCATCCGCGCCTCGGTCACCCACGTCGAACTCGAACTGCTGCTGGCCGTGGCGCTGGTAGTGCTGGTCATTTTCGCCTTTTTGCACAGCGTGCGCGCCACGGTCATTGCCAGCCTGGCCGTGCCGATCTCGCTGATCGGCACCTGCGGGGCCATGTTCCTGCTCGGCTACAGCCTGAATAACCTGTCGCTGATGGCGCTGACGATTGCCACCGGTTTCGTGGTCGATGACGCCATCGTCATGATCGAAAACATCGCGCGCTACATCGAAGAAGGCGAAACGCCGATGGCGGCCGCCGTCAAGGGCGCCGCGCAGATCGGCTTTACCATCATTTCGCTGACGGTGTCGCTGATCGCCGTGCTCATTCCGCTGCTGTTCATGGGCGACGTGGTGGGGCGCCTGTTCCGCGAGTTCGCCATCACGCTGGCGATCACCATCCTGATATCGGGCGTGGTGTCCCTGACCCTGGTGCCGATGATGTCGGCGCGCTGGCTGCGCAGCATTGACGACGAAAAACCGGGGCGCATGGCGCAACGCACCCAGGCATTTTTCGAGCGCGTGATCGTCCGTTACGACCATGCCTTGACCTGGGTGCTGGCGCGCCAGGGATTGACCTTGCTGGTCGCCCTGGCCACCTTGGTGCTCACGGCCGTGCTGTACATCCTCATTCCCAAGGGCCTGTTTCCGACCCAGGATACCGGCCAGCTCCAGGCGCGCGTGGAGATGCGCCAGTCGATTTCGTACGACCGCATGGCCGAGCTGCAGCAGGCGGCCGGCAAGGCGATCCTGGCCGATCCCGATGTGGAGTCGCTCAGCTCCAACGTGGGCGTCGATGCGGCCAACAACACCATGCTGCACACCGGCCGCATGCTGATCAACCTGAAGCACGACAAGGCTTCCAGCCAGGCCGAGATCATGGAGCGCCTGCGCCGCCGCGTGGCCGACGTGGCAGGCATCACCTTGTACCTGCAACCGACCCAGAACCTGACCATCGACGCCGAGAGCGGGCCGACCCTGTACCGCGTTTCGCTCGAAGGGGCCGACAGCGCCACCGTCGGCCAGTGGGCAGCAGCCCTGGTCAAGCATCTCCAGCAGAACAAGCAGGTGAGCAACGTGGTCACCGACGCCGGCGCCACCGGCACCTCGGCGTTCGTGAGCATCGACCGCGACACGGCTTCGCGCCTGTCGGTCACCGCCGCCTCGATCGACGACGCCCTGTACAGCGCCTACGGCCAGCGCATCGTCTCGACCATCTTCACCGAGACCAACCAGTACCGCGTGATCCTGGAAGCGCAGCGCGACGCCCAGATGTCAATCGCCAGCCTGGGCCAGTTGCCGATCAAGACCGGCTCCGGCAAGACCACGCCGCTGGCGGCGGTGGCCACCATCACCGAGCAGCCGGCGCCGCTGCAGATCACCCACGTGGCGCAGTACCCGGCCACCACCATCGGTTTCGACACCGCGCCCGGCGTCTCGCTCGGCCAGTCGGTCGAGGCGATCCGCGCGGCCGCGCTGGAAATCAAGCTGCCGGCGTCGGTCAGCATGACCTTCCTCGGCGCCGCCGGCGCCTACCAGGCATCGCTGTCGAACCAGCTGTGGCTGATCCTGGCGGCGGTGGTATGCGTCTACATCGTGCTCGGCGTGCTGTACGAAAGCTATGTGCATCCGCTGACGATTCTGTCGACCCTGCCGTCGGCCGGGGTGGGCGCGCTGCTGGCGCTGATGATCAGCGGGCAGGACCTGGGCGTGATCGGCATCATCGGCATCATTCTCCTGATCGGCATCGTCAAGAAGAACGCCATCATGATGATCGACTTCGCCATCGAGGCCGAACGCGAGAAGGGCATGGCCCCGCGCGAGGCGATCCGGCAGGCCGCGTTGCTGCGCTTTCGCCCGATCCTGATGACGACCCTGGCCGCGCTGTTCGCGGCGGTGCCGCTCATGCTGGGCTGGGGCGAAGGCGCCGAGTTGCGCCGCCCACTCGGCCTGGCCATCTTCGGTGGGCTGATCGTCAGCCAGTTGCTCACGCTGTTTACGACGCCGGTGATTTACCTCGGCTTCGACAGCCTGGCGCGGCGCTGGTCGCGCAAAGACGTCGTTGCCGCGGGCGAGGTTGCCAAGTGAACCTGTCCGAGCCCTTTGTCCGGCGCCCGATCGCCACCGTCCTGCTCACGCTGGGCATTGCGCTGGCGGGCATCGGCGCGTTCTTCGTGCTGCCGGTCTCGCCGCTGCCGCAGGTGGATTTCCCGACCATCTCGGTAAGTGCGTCGCTGCCGGGCGCCAGTCCCGATACCATGTCCACCAGCGTGGCCACGCCGCTCGAGCGGCGCCTCGGCGTGATCTCGGGCGTGAACGAAATGACCTCCTCGAGCGGCAGCGGCTCGACCCGGGTGAGCCTGCAGTTCGACTTGAACCGCAAGATCGATTCGGCCGCGCGCGAAGTGCAGGCCGCGATCAGCGCCGCGCGCGCCGACCTGCCGTCCACGCTCAAGAGCAACCCCACCTACCGCAAGGCCAATCCGTCCGACGCGCCCATCATCATCCTGGCGCTGACCTCCAGAACCAAGTCGCCCGGCCAGATCTTCGAGTCGGTATCGAACCTGGTGCAGCAGAAGCTGGCGCAGGTGCAGGGCGTGGGCGACGTGGAAATCGGCGGCGGCTCGCTGCCGGCCGTGCGCGTCGAATTGCTGCCGTATGCGCTCAATCGCTACGGCGTCTCGACCGAGGACGTGCGCGCCGCGATCCAGTCGACCAACGCCAACCGGCCCAAGGGCGCCATCGAAGGCAACGGCATGCGCCTGCAGATCTACTCGCAGGCCAGCACCGCCACCGGCGGGCGCAGCGCGGCCGACTACCGCAGCCTGGTGGTCGCCTGGCGCAACGGCGCCGCCGTGCGCCTGGACGACGTGGCCGAAGTGATCGACGGCGTCGAAAATGTCAATACGCTCGGCCTGTTCAACGGCCAGCCGGCGGTAATCGTGCTGATCACGCGCCAGCCCGGCGCCAACGTCATCGAAACGGTGGACGGGGTGCGCGCCCTGGTGCCAATGCTCCAGGCGCAACTGCCGCAGGACGTGAAGCTGGAAGTGGCGTCCGACAGCACCAACTCGATCCGCTCGTCGCTGGCCGAAATCGAACTGACCCTGATGATCTCGATTCTGCTGGTGGTGCTGGTGGTCAGCCTGTTCCTGCGCAGCGTGCGCGCCACCATCATCCCGGCGGTGGCCACCGTGGTGTCGCTGCTCGGCACCTTCGGCGTGATGTACATGCTCGGTTTTTCCCTGAACAACCTGTCGCTGATGGCGCTGACGGTGGCCACCGGCTTCGTGGTCGACGACGCCATCGTCGTGCTGGAGAATACCGCGCGCCACATCGAAAACGGCATGGACCGCATGCAGGCGGCGCTGCTGGGCGCGCGCGAAGTGGGCTTTACGGTGCTCTCGATCAGCCTGTCGCTGGTGGCCGTGTTCATCCCGCTGCTGTTCATGGGCGGGCAGGTCGGCCGCCTGTTCCGCGAGTTCGCTGTGACCTTGTCGGCGGCGGTGATGATTTCGCTGGTCATTTCGCTCACGACCACGCCGATGATGTGCGCCTGGCTGCTCAAACCGACCGACATCGAGCGCCAGCCGGGCCGCTTTGCGCGCTGGGCCGAACGCGGTTTCGACCGCATCCACAAAGCGTACGAGCATTCGCTCGACTGGGCGTTGGACAGCATTGCGCTGGTGATGCTGATCTTCGTGTTCGTGATCGGCCTGAATGTCTACCTGTTTTCGGCCGCGCCGAAAGGCTTCTTTCCGCAGCAGGACACGGGCCAGATCAGCGGCGGCCTGCGCGCCGATCAGAGCATCTCGTTCCAGGCCATGCAGGCGAAATTGAAGCAACTGGTCGATATCATCCGGCGCGATCCGGCGGTGGCCACGGTGGTCGGCTTTACCGGCGGCGGGCGGGCAGGCGGCGGCTTCATGTTCATCAACCTCAAGCCGGTGTCCGAACGCAGCGACGGCGGGCAGGCAGTGATCGCGCGCCTGCGTCCGCAACTGGCCAGGGTGACCGGCGTGTCGATGTTCCTCAATCCGGTGCAGGACCTGCGCATGGGCGGGCGCCAGTCCAACTCGACCTACCAGTACACGCTCAAGAGCGACAACCGCGCCGACCTCAAACTATGGACCGGCAAGCTGGCCGATGCCATGAAGCGGCAAGCGCCGCTGGTCGATGTGGACACCGACCAGGCCGAAAACGGCGTCGAAATGTTCGTCCAGATCGACAAGGACAGCGCCGCGCGCCTCGGCATCAACCCGCGCGACGTCGACAATGCGCTCTACAACGCCTTCGGCCAACGCCAGGTCACCACCATCTACGATGAACTGAACCAGTACAGTGTGATCATGGGCGTGGCAAAGCAGTACCAGCAATCGCCCGAAGCGTTGAACGATGTGTACGTGCCTTCGCGCGGCACGTCCAGCGCCGGCGGCGCCGCCACGCCGGCCAACACCACGGCCGCGCGCGACCCGTCCAGCGGGCAAGCCCTGAGCGGCGCGGCAACCACCATGGTGCCGCTGTCGGCGATCGCCAGCTTCGCCGAAAGCTCGACCCCGACCTCGGTCAACCACCAGGACGGCGAACTGGCGACGACAGTGTCGTTCAACCTGGCGCAGGGCAGCAACCTGGCCGACGGACAGGCCGCCGTCAAGCAGGCGGAGGCCGACATCGGCATGCCGAACAATGTGCGCGGCAGCTTCCAGGGCACGGCGCGCGCGGCCGACGAGTCGAACAAGGAACAGCCGATGTTGATCGCGGCGGCCATCGTTGTCATCTACATCGTGCTCGGCATCCTGTACGAAAGCCTGGTGCATCCGATCACGGTGCTCTCGACCCTGCCGTCGGCCGGCGTGGGCGCCGTGCTGGCCCTGCTGCTGTTCAAGATGGAATTTTCGATCATCGCCCTGATCGGGGTGTTTCTGCTGATCGGGATCGTGAAGAAGAATGCGATCCTGATCATCGACTTTGCGTTGGAGGCCGAGCGCACGCGCGGCCTGCCGCCTTTGGCGGCCGTGCGCGAAGCCTGCCTGTTGCGCTTTCGCCCGATCTTGATGACGACCCTGGCCGCCGCACTGGGCGCCTTGCCGCTGGCAATCGGCTTCGGCGAAGGCTCGGAGCTGCGCCGGCCGCTCGGCATCGCCATCATCGGCGGCTTGATCGCCAGCCAGGTCCTGACCCTGCTCACCACCCCCGTCGTCTACGTCGTGATGGACAAGCTGCGCCGGCGCAGTCCCGCCGAGCGCCAGCTTGGCCATCACGCCGACAACGCTGCCTCACCTAATCCACAATGAGTAAACCTATGCGTGCAACTGAGCTCCTTCGTCCGCTTCTTCATCTTATGCCGCTGGCCGCCTTTTTGCTCGGCGGCTGTGCCGTCGGCCCGGCGTACGTCAAGCCCACCACGCCCGAGCCGGCTGCTTTCAAGGAGGCGCCGGGCTGGTCGCCTGCCGCCCCGGCCGATGCGCTTGACCGCGGCCCGTGGTGGATGCTGTTCAACGATCCGGTCCTGAACGAATTGGCCGCGCAAGTGGAGGTATCGAACCAGAATGTCGCCGCCGCCGTGGCCTCGTACGCGCAAGCGCGTGCGCAGGTAGCGCAGCAGCGCGCCGCGCTGTTCCCGAGCGTGTCGCTCAGTACCAGCGGCGAGCGCTCGGGCACGCGCAATGCCGGCGCGGACAATCACTACCGTCTCAACATCGGCACCAGCTGGGAGCCTGACCTGTGGGGCCGGCTGCGCGCCGGCGTGGGTGCGGCCAGCGCCAACGCCCAGGCCAGCGCCGCCGACCTGGCGTCGGCACGCCTGTCGGCCCAGGGCGAACTGGCGGCCAACTATTTCGTGGTGCGCCAAAGCGACGCCCAGGCGGCGCTGCTGGCCACCACCATCGAAGGCTACCAGCGCGTGCTGCAGATCACGCGCAACCGCTTCGACGCCGGCATCGCCACCAAGTCCGACGTGCTGCAGGCGCAGACGCAATTGTCCAACGCCCGGATCGACGCCTTGTCGCTGGCGCGCCAGCGCGCCCAGTTCGAACACGCCATCGCCGTTTTGCTGGGCAAGGCCCCGGCCGACTTCAGCCTGGCGAGCGCACCGTGGCAAGCGTTCGTGCCCGAGATTCCGGTCGGCGTGCCGTCGGCGCTGTTGCAGCGCCGGCCCGACATCGCCGCCGCCGAACGGCGCGTGGCGTCGGCCAATGAGCAGATCGGCATCGCGCGCTCGGCCTACTATCCGAACATCGGCTTGAGCGCGTCGCTGGGCAACAGCGGCAGCCGCGTAGCGGACCTGTTCAGCGCCTCGAGCGCGCTCTGGTCGTTCGGCTTGAGCGCGGCGCAAACCCTGTTCAACGCCGGCGCCACGCGCGCCAGCGTGGCCGGGGCCGAAGCGAGCCAGCAGGCGGCGGTGGCGCGCTACCGGCAAACGGTGCTCGATGCCTTCGGCGACGTGGAGAACCAGCTCTCCGCCACGCGCGTGCTGGCGCAGCAGCTGGCGCTGCGCCGCGAGGCATCCGAATCGGCCGACCAGGTCGAGGCGCAGATCCTCAACCGCTACAAGGCGGGACAGGTGAGCTACAGTGAAGTGGTGCAGGCCCAGGCCAGCGCGCTGTCGGCGCGGCGCGCGCTGGTGCAAGCGCAGGGCGACCGCCAGAGCACCGCGATTTCGTTGATTCAGGCATTGGGGGGCGGGTGGCAAGCACAGTAAAATAGGCGGATGAACAGCACACCTTCCCAATCCAGTCAAACCGAGCCGGCCTGCTACGAAGTACGCCGCTCCACTATCCACGGCAACGGCGTGTTTGCCACGCGCGACATCGAGCCGGGCGAGCAGATCGCCGAATACACGGGCGAGCGCATCACGTCCGACGAATCGGCGGTCCGCGCCGACGCCGGCGGCGGGCCGGTCAACCACACGTTCTTCTTTTCGCTGGCCGACGGCATGGTCATCGACGGTGGCCGTGGCGGCAACGATTCGCGCTTCATCAACCACGCCTGCGAACCGAATTGCGAAGCGCAGGAAGACGAGGGCAGGGTGTTCATCTACGCGCTGCACCCGATCATGCGCGACGAAGAACTCAAATACAACTATGCGCTGATTTACGAAGAGCGGCACACGCCCGCTGTCAAAAAAGCCTTCGAGTGCCGCTGCGGCGCGCCTACCTGCACCGGCAGCATGCTGGCGCCCAAAAAGCGCAAGCGGGCCAAGGCCGGCTGAACTTAGCCGCCGCGCGCAAGGCGGACGGCCCCCGACGCACTCGGGTGCCGGATTTGCATGGGTGGACGCTCATCTCAAGACCTGCGTACGCCGGGCGCCCGCAGCACCTCGTCCAGCAGCGCTGCCGGAACATAATCGAGCGCCATGCTGCTGTCGCGCGCGGCGGCGATGCACAGCGCGAGCGTGCGCTGCGCCTCCGGCACGTAGTAAAGCCCGAAGCTCGCGTGATGCACCGTCGCCAGGCAAAATGCCTCGTTCTTGAAGGCGGCCGGAATCTGCCTGAACTGCTTGACGTTGCGTGCCAGCGCAAGGGCGTACAGCTCTGGCCAGGGGGTGCAGCCAGGCGGTGCTGGCGTTGTGGTTGAACTCCTCGCGGTAGTCGCTGTCGCTTGACAGTACCAGAAAAGCTTCGCGTGCGGCCGCGTCATGCTGGCCGGTTTCCCTGAAGGCGTATGCGATTATGTAGTGTGCGTCGTCCGATTCGGGTAGCGCTCGCAGCGCTTGTGTGGCGTCGGCGATGGCGCCCTGGTAATCCTGTTGAAATAGCTTGATCCAGGCGCGCAGCTTGTGCCATTTGCTGAAGGTGCGCTGCTCGCGTATCGCCGTGGACGAGCGCAGGTCCTTGTCGATCAGGCGCGTGACGGCAGGTTCGCGCACGGCCTCCGGGACATCGTGCAGGATGTACCTGTCTTTTTCCAGGGCTGCGGCGCATATCTCGGCCGTGCGCAGCTCTGGCGCCATGCTGCGTAGCGTGGTCGCTTCGGTGCGGACCGCGAGCAGGCACATTTCGGTCGAGAGCAGCGCGGCAGGGATGTATCGCACGGCGTTGGCCTCGGGGTCGGACAGGGCCTGGCGCACCAGGTCCGCTGTGATATCGCCCTTCTCGAGCCAGCGGATGTCGCCGATATCGTTGTCCAGGGCGATCGCTTCCAGCTCAGGGGTGCGCAACCAGCGCGGAATCGACGCCAGGCTTGCGCGTTCCCTGACTGCCCGCAGGCATTGCTCGTAGTCGAGCAGGCAGCCCCACACTTTGCGGATGCTGTAGTCGTTCAGGTAGGGCGGCACTGTCGATGCCTCCGCATCGGCCTCTTGCCAGTCCGGGTCGGTACCGTACAGCGCGCGTGCCAGCGCAAGTGCGGCGGCGGTCATGCAAGCGGGCGGAATCCGTATCGCACTGTAGACATCCTTGCGGACCAGGGACGCCAGGCGCTCCGGCGTTTGCCATCGTGCGGACAAGTACAGCAGTGCGTCGCTTCCATGTGCCAGCGCGGTCTCGCACAGGACATCGTCCATCAATTCGGCGCGGACTTCTTCAATGGCGTAGTCGCGTCGTTTGACAGCGGCGATCCATTGCTCGCAGGGCGTTCCCGCGAGGGCGTCATCTTCTGCCGTGTCTTCGATTTCGTCGTCGTCGTCATCGTCGTCCGGGTCTTCCTGCTCTGCGATCGTGCCCGCTGACGCCATTTCCAGTGTTTCGATGCTCGGACCGCAATCCATCCAGATGTCGAACCACGCGTCGGCGTCCTCGCTGCCGTCATCGCAATAGATGGCGATCCATAAGCGGTTCGCGTCTACTTTTGCGCCGTGCATCGTCTTGAGCGGTTGCCGCAGTTGCACCGGCCATGCGATCGAATCTGCGCGTTCGCCGGCTCCCGCCAGGTCGGGATCGGTGTCGCTGGGGCCGAAGCGTTGTTCCAGCGCGGCGATGATGCGCTCGCGCGCCACGCCACGCGTCCCCGAGCGCACCCTGCCAAGAAAATCATATTCCGTGTTGTGCGGTTCGCTGATGTAGACGCGCAGCAGCCGGTGCGAGATGGTCGTGCGGGGCGTCCCCGCCTGGCTGTCAACAAGTTCATGCAGCCGGCATTCGATATCGTCGAGCATGGCCGTTGCGAAGTCGGGAATCTGTTCGAAGGTGTCGACAGGAGCCAGGAAGGATTCGGGCGGCAGGACGAAGAAGGGTGCATGGACTGCCAGTGAGTCACATGGCATTGCGCGCCAGAGCGCCGTGCCGGCATGGTCGTACAAGACTGCGCATTCGCCACCGGCGCAGACTTCGCGTTGCCAGTGCAGGACCGTGCGTGCGTCGCTGTCGAGCAAGGCGATTTGTCCGTCGCGCATGAGGAAAGGCGTCAACGGCGTGCCGCTTTCGTTGTCGGGAATGAAGCCGTCGAGCGTGAGCGGTTCGAGTGCGTTCTCCGGGGCCGGCACGAAGCGGCCGTCGCGCTGCGCAAAGCCCCACACCGTCGCGACAGGGATGGCTTTTGGGCCGGGCGCAAAGTCCGCCGTGCGTGCCAGGGCATAGCCGCTGTCGTCGAACTCGCGCACCCATCGCAGCTCGACCGGGAACGTCAGCGGTCCGTCCGCCGTGACGAAACCACGATCCCCGTTGACCGCAACGCCTGCGTGCATCTCCTTCGAGACCCACTTTCCGCCGATGACCGTGACGCCGCGCGGGTCGAGGTAGCCTCCCGGTTCATCGTCCGAACCGGAATCGGTGAAGCTGGCATAGGCGTCGTCGTTGAATGGGTAAATGAATTCGAACGACGCGGGCGTGATCCAGTGGCCGCCGTTATCGATCAGCCCCCATTTTCGCTGACTGGCGCCGGCCGGCGCCACGCCGCCTGCCGTGAAGGCCCATGCGCGGTAAAACCGCGGCGCAATCGCCCACCGGCCTTGCCGGTCGATGTAGCCCCATGGCTGGTCTTGCCCCGGCGCGGCCGCCGCCAGGCCGCAGGCGCTGAACTTGCCCGCATGGGAAAACGCACCGTCGAAGGCAAACTGGCCATCGCAGTCGATGTAGCGCCATTGGTCGTCAGATACCTTGACCGCCGCCAGGCCGTTCGAGAACCCTTCCGCCTCGGTGTACTGCGCCGCGATGACGCGCTCGCCCGCCAGGTTGACGAAGCCCCACAGGCCGCCCTCGCAACAGCGCGCGAGCCCGTGGCGGTGAAGCCGAGCGCCTTGTCCATGCCGGGTCCGGACAACCATGCGCCGTCGGCGCCGATGTAGCCGGCGCGCCGGTCCATCGTGCGCGCCGGCGCGATCAAGCCGCCACGCCCGTCGTCGGCAAAGCGCCCGATCCACCGCAAGGGCGTGGCCGGGGCGATCACCCGGCCATCGATCAACAGCAGCAGATCGGGGTCGGCGCCGGCTGGAGGAAAGTAGTTTCGGACGAGGAGGGGCTGTGTCGGCATGGATCGATGTTATGATTATTTGTTAACAGTTGATTGTAACGCACGCCTTTTGGATGTACCACCGGCCCGCGTCCGTCATGCAGCGACCTGCGCGCCCGCTCAAGACGTCAATACGGGCCGACAAAATCATTTTGCAGCGCTATGCATCAGCGATATACTCCCCGCTTGCTTTTATCTTCTGGGGTATATCTTGTTGAAATCCATCGCCTTACCCGTCGCCCTGCTCGGCGTATTTGCTACCGCAAATGCCGATGAAGGCCAGTGGCAGCCATACCAGCTTCCGCAACTGTCGTCGGAACTCAAACGCATCGGCATCACCATCCCTGCCGGGAAGCTGGCCGACCTGTCCAAGCACCCCATGAGCGCCATCGTGTCGCTGGGCGGTTGCTCGGCGTCGTTCGTCTCCGGCGATGGACTGGTGGTCACCAACCACCACTGCGCGTATGGCGCGATTCAACGCAATTCGACGGCTGAAAAGAACTACATCGTCAACGGCTTTCTCGCCAAAACGCGCGACGCCGAACTGCCGGGTGGCCCGAATACGCTGGTCTACGTGACCGAAAAAGTCGAAAACGTCACCGACCGCGTGCTCAAGGGCTTGTCGCCGACCCTGTCCGGGCGCGAGCGCAATGAAGAAGTCCAGAACCGCATCAAGGCGCTGACCGCCGAATGCGAAACCGACAAGGCTTACCGCTGCTCCGTGCCGAGCTTTCACCGCGGCCTTGAGTACTACCGTATCCGCCAGTTGATGATCCGCGATGTGCGCCTGGTGTACGCGCCGTCGGACATGATCGGCAATTTTGGCGGCGACGTCGATAACTTCGAGTGGCCGCGCCAGACTGGCGACTACTCCTTCCTGCGCGCCTACGTCGGCAAGGATGGCCGTCCGGCCGATCCGTCGCCCGACAACGTGCCGTACAAGTCGAAAGACTTCCTGGTGGTGTCGGCCGAAGGCCTGAAGAACGGCGATCCGATCCTGCTGGCCGGCTACCCCGGCCGCACCAGCCGCTACAAGCTGCCGTCCGAGATCCGCTTCGCGCGCGACGCCAACTTCCCGGTGCGCGTGGCCGAGATGCAGGCCGACCTGGCCGTCATCGCTGCCGCCACCAAGGGCAACGCTGCCCAGGACGTGCGCTACGCCAGTGTAGTCAAGGGCATCAACAACGTGCTCAAGAAAACCCAGGGCCTGCTCGACGGCTTCGCGCGCAAGGACATCGCGGCGATCAAGGACGTGCAGGACGCCGAGTTCCGCGCCTGGTTCAACAAGCCGGGTAAGCAGAAAGACGTGTCGCCGACCTTGCTGGCCGACCTGGACGCCGCCATCGTCGCCGATATGGCGTTGTCGGAACAGGAATTCGCCTGGTCGGTCGCCGGCAACAGCGACCTGCTGAAAACCGCGCGCACGGTGTACCGCCTGGCGCTGGAAGGCGCCAAGCCCGATGCCAAACGCGAAACCGGCTACCAGGAACGCGACCTGTCGTTCATCAAGGCGCGCCTGACCCGCCTTGAGCAATCGTACGTGGGCAGCGTGGACGAGGCGCGCTTTGCCGCCGGTTTGCAGCGCTACCAGAAGCTGGCCGCGAAGATGCATCCGCAAGGCCTGGACGCGCTGCTGCCGGAACCAGGCGCCATCGGCGCGTTGTACAAACAGTCGGAACTGGGCGAAACCGCCAAGCGCCTGGCCTGGATCGGCAAGGATGCGGCGGCGTTTGCAAAGTCGGACGACGCCTTCATCAAGCTGGCCGTCAAGCTGCATGACGTGAGCATGACGCTGGAAAACCGCCGCAAGGAAATCGACGGCAAGCTCGAACGCATCATCCCGCAGTACATGTCGGCCGTGATCGCGTGGAAGAAGTCGCAGGGTAAGCCTGTCTACGCCGACGCCAATTCGACCCTGCGCGTGACCTTCGGCACGGTGGCGCCTTACTCGCCGCGCGATGGCATCGTCAAAGGCCCGTTCACGACGGTCGAAGGCATCGTCGAGAAGCACACCGCGACCGAGCCGTTCAACGCACCGAAGCCGCTGCTCGATGCGGTCAAGGCAAAGCGTTATGGCGTGTTCAAGGACCCGGTGCTGAACACGGTGCCGGTCAACTTCCTGTCCAGCGCTGATACCACGGGCGGCAATTCCGGTTCGGCGGTGATGAACAAGCGCGGCGAACTGGTTGGCCTGAACTTCGATTCGACCTATGAATCGGTGACCAAGGACTGGTACTTCGACAGCGACATCACGCGCGCCATTCACGTGGACATCCGCTACATGCTGTGGGTGATGAAGGAAGTCGACCATGCCGACAACCTGCTCAAGGAAATGACCATCAAGTACCCACGCAAGTAAGCCAGGTAAATCTGGGGTGGGGACGCCGTCCCCGCCTTTTGGAAAGCGGCGCATACGCTACAATTGCGCCACTTTCCGCCACTCCCTCCGTATGAACGATTCCTTTGTCCTGCTTGGCCTGGCAACCACACCGCTCGAACTGACGGCGCTGGTCCTGTCGGTCATCACCGTTGTACTCAATATCCGCCAGACGCACTGGGCGTGGCTGTTCGCGATCGCCTCGTCGGCGGTGTACGGCATCGTCTTCCTCAACGCGCGCCTGTATGGCGACATGGGCTTGCAGGGCGTGTTCATCGCCGTGTCGGTATGGGGCTGGTACCAGTGGCTGTATGGCGGCGAGCAGCACGCGCCGCTTGCGGCCACGCGCTCCAACCGCGCCGGCTGGATCGGGGGCATTGCCGGCTGGCTGGTGCTGTTCGTGGCGATTGGCTATGCGCTGCGTAAATTCACCGATACCGACGTGCCGCATATCGATGGTTTTCTCACGGCAGGCAGTTTGCTCGGCCAGCTGCTCTTATCGCGCAAGAAGGTTGAAAACTGGATCGTGTGGATTGTGGTCGATGTGCTGTATGTGGGCCTGTACATCCACAAGGACCTGCATGCGACGGCGGTGTTGTATGCGGCGTTCGTGGTGATGGCGGTGTTCGGATGGCGCGCCTGGGCACGCGCAGCGGACGGCAAGCCATGACGCCGGTTTTGCGGGTCGCCATTCTGGGCGCCGAATCGTCGGGGAAGTCGACCCTGGCTGCGGCGCTGGCAGCGCATTTCGGTACGGTGTGGGTGCCGGAGTATCTGCGCGAGTTTGTCGATACCGCGGGCCGCGTGCCGCGCGAGGATGATCAGTATCAAATCGCGCTGACCCAGACGGCGCGCGAAGACGCGGCGGCGCGGCAAGCGACGCGCTTCCTGTTTTGCGACACCACGCCGCTGATGACGGCCATTTACAGCCGCTGGTACTGGAACAGGGTCGATGCGCAGTTGTCTGTGCTGGAGCAGCGCCATGACTATGCGCTGACATTCGTGACGGCGCCTGACGGGCCGTGGGAGGCTGATGGATTGCAGCGCGAATCGGAGGCAGTGCGCCAGACGATTCATGAGCAGGTGGTGCAAATGCTCGATGAGCGCGGGATCGGGTATTCGCTGGTAATAGGCACTCTGGAAGATCGAATGACGCAGGCAGTACGCTTGCTTGCCTCCCTGCGCTAGGCTGCAGGCCGTCGTCCCTGCCAGGAACGACGGTCTGCAGGGCGGTGCTTAGAAGTCGAACTGCGCCGACACCCGTACCGTACGCGGAGCGCCCGGCAGCAGATAGCCACCCAGCTCCTGCGTCACATCGCGCCAGTAGAACTTGTCGGCCACGTTGTCCACCGTCGCGCGCACCGTTGTGGACACGCCCGCGATGCGCGTTGCGTACGCGCCACCCAGGTTGAACACGCTGTATCCCGGCACCAGCGTCTTGTTCTCGATATCGAACGCCTTCTTGCCGGTGTATTGCCACATCCCGTTCACCTTCAAACCAGCCACCGCCGGCACGGCATACTCCAGCACCGTCGCCGTCTTGAACTTCGGTACATTGCTCACGCGCTTGCCGTCCAGCGAAGCGGTGCCGGTCCCTTCCTGCTGCGTATCGAGCGCCATCAGCGAGACGCTGTATTTCAGGTCCTTGCCAGCCTTGCCCTGCGCAGCCAGCTCCAGCCCATTGTGCTTTTGCTCGCCGCTGCGGACAAAGGTATTGGCCGCGTTGGTGTACTCCAGCCCCTTGACGATGCTGAACACGGAGGCCGACATGCTGAGCGCATCATTGACCATGGCCTTGACGCCGAACTCCACCTGCTTCGAGCGGCTTGGATCGAGCGAGGCGAATTCGTTCGCGGTGCGCTTGGGTGCCACGCCGCCATGCTCCATGCCGTGCGCCAGCGAGCCGTACACCGTCCAGTCGGGCGTCGGGTTGTACACCAGTGCGACGTTCGGCAGCAGGAAGGTGGTGTCGGTGCTGGCGTTGCGCTTGATGCCCACATAACGCAGGCCGGTGTGCAGCTTGAACTGCGCGCTAAGGGACAGGATGTCCTGCACCACGAGGCCGCGTTCATGGTCGTTGCGGCGCTCGGTCAGCGGCCCGGTGACGCGGCTGGCATCGACCGGCGGCACCACCAGGTTGTTGTAGATATTGCTGAAGCCGACGTAGTCGTACACGTACTCGCCTGCCTTGTCGCTGCGTTCCAGATAGGTCGCACCGACCGTCAGCTCGTGGCCGATCGCGCCGGTGGCGAACTTGCCCTGCAACAGGGCCTGCGCGCCGAGCGGCGACTTGCGCTCGCCCACGCTCTGGTAATCGTAGACGTCGTAGTCGCCATTCGAGCAGTAACCAGGATAGAAACCATCGCCCTCGTTGCCGCAGCCGTAAGGGAAGGCGGTGTAGTCATCGCGCTTGAATTGGTGCTTGTTGGCGCTGACGGTGGTGCGCCAGGCGTCGTTGATCAGGTATTCGAAGCGCAGGCCGATATTGCTGGTGCGGGTGTCGACCGGCTTGGTCCATGGCTGGTTGTTGAGCAGCGTCTTGGCCGAGATGTTGGTGGGCAGCGCAACGCCGCCAATGAGCTGGTAGCCCGGCGCGGTGATCTGGGATTTTTTCTGGTAGTCCATGTCGAGCTGCAGCAGCGCCTGCGGCGACATCTGCCAGTCGAACGCGCCCGAAACAAACGAGCGCTCGCCGTCCGCGCCTTTGACGTAGGAACGCAGGCGCTCGCCGGCGGCGTTGACACGGTAGCCGAAGCGCTTGTCCTCGAAGCGGCCACCCAGGTCGACGGCGCCGTACACGGTGCCGCGCTCGCGCGCTTCGACGGTGACCGAGCGCAGTGGCGCGGCGGTCGGGCGCTTCCCCGCGTAGTTGACGATGCCGCCCGGCGCGGTCACGCCGGCCTGCAGGCCCGACAAGCCCTTGAGGATTTCGATGCGCTCCTTGTTCTCGAGCGGGATCTGGGTGTCGCCCGAGATGGCGATGCCGTCCTTGCGGTAGCTGGCGCCGTTATCGAGCATGAAGCCGCGGATCGAGAACTGTTCGGCGTAGCCGATCGCGTTGTACGAGTCGCTCACGCTGGCGTCGAACTTCATGGCGTCGGTGCTGTTGCGGATGCTGTAGTCCTGCATCTGCTCGTGGCCGATGGACACCACCGTGGCCGGCGTGTACAGCAGCGGCGTGTCGGAGAAACCGGCCACGCTGGCGCGCTCGGCGCTGATCTGCCGGGCGCCGCTGACGACGACTTCAGGCATCGATTGCGAACTGGTTTGCGCGTGTGCGGAAAAGGCGAATGCCTGGACGATGGCCAGGGCGATGACAGACTGCTTGAATTTTGGCGATGACATAGTGTGCTCGTATTACGCGCCGGCGTGCGGGGCGTTGCTTAAAAAAGCCGGAGCCAACGGGGGAGCAAACAAAGGAGGGAACTACTTTGCGCTTTCCTTCGCTGGCATTATCCAGATCAGGTACGGAGGGTATCTCTCACCCGGAAAATGACTTCCAGGACCCCTAGCGAAGGTCGATTTTATCACAGCTGGCGTGGGCGCAGAAGGCCCGCGCCAGCGATGTGTGGCGCGCTTTACAGGCTCATTTCCAGTACCTTGCGGCTGACATCGAGCGTGACGTCGCGCTGCTCGCCGAGTTTGACCATGCGGTGCGCCTCTAACGCCGCCAGCACGCCGTCGATGTCTTTCGCACCCAGGCCGTAGTCGCCCAGGCGGGTTTTGACGCCCATCTGCTCGAAGAATTCTTCGGTGCGGGTGATGGCGGCCTCGATGCGGGTGTCTTCATCGCCGCCGGACAGGTTCCACACGCGTTCTGCGAATTGCAGCAGCTTGGCGCGCTTGGCTTCCTTGCGCACGCGCAGCATGCTCGGCAGGACGACGGCCAGCGTTTGCGCGTGATCGAGATTGTGCAGCGCGGTCAGCTCGTGGCCGATCATGTGGGTGGCCCAGTCCTGCGGCACGCCGGCGCCGATCAGGCCATTCAAGGCCAGGGTGGCGGTCCACATGATGTTGGCGCGCACGTCGTAATCGTCGGGATTGGCCAGCGCCTGCGGGCCTTCTTCGATCAGCGTGAGCAGCAGCCCTTCGGCGAAGCGGTCCTGGACCTTGGCGCCGACCGGGTAGGTCATGTACTGTTCCATGACGTGCGCAAAGGCGTCCACCACGCCGTTGCCGACCTGGCGCGTGGGCAGCGAATAGGTTTTGCCCGGGTCGAGCACCGCGAACTTCGGAAAGCATTTGCGGCTCATGAACGAGTACTTCTCGTGGGTCGACTTGCGGGTGACGACGCCGCCGCTGTTCATTTCGGAGCCGGTGGCGGGCAGGGTCAGCACCGCGCCGAACGGCAGGGCGGCAGTGATGTTCGATCCGCGCTTTTCCAGGATGGTCCACGGGTCGGCGTCGAGCAGGGCGCCGGCGGCGATGAACTTGGCGCCGTCGATGACCGAGCCGCCGCCCACGGCGAGCAGGAAGTCGATTTTCTCGGCCTTGACCTGGGCGATCGCGCGCATCAGCGTTTCGTAGCTGGGATTCGGTTCGATGCCGGCGAATTCGGTGACGCTAAAGCCGGCCAGTGCGGCCATGACCTCGTCGTAGACGCCGTTCTGTTTGATGCTGCCGCCGCCGTAGACCAGCAGCACGCGCGCGGAGGCGGGAATGTGTTTGGACATTGCGCCGATCTGGCCCTGGCCGAACAGGATCTGGGTCGGGTTGTAGAAGTCGAAGTTAAGCAAAATGGATCCTCGTGTTGGCTCGATGATGATGCCAGATTATCGCTCAAGCACGAAATTCTTGCGGGGAGGGGGCCAAAAACCCAGGCTTACTTTTCGGCCGCGGCCTTCAGGTTCGCCAGCCCCTTCTCGAAATCCCTGCCGATGATCCGGTCCATGCTCATGAAGACGCTCATGATTTTCGAGATGAAGGGCATCGGGCCGGACATGGTCCAGCTTACCTGCGTTTGCCCGTCCTTCGGCGCGAGCGTGAATTCGGTCACGTTCGACACCTCGAACGGCTTGATGAAATCGAGCTTGATCACGACCCTGGACGGGGGCGTGAGTTCGGTAATTTCCATTTTGCCGGCGCCGACGTCGTCATTGCCGGTCCAGGCGTACCGCGCGCCTTTGCCGCTCGGCGCGCCGCTGTGGACGCGCTGCATGCCTGGGTCGAGCCGCTCCCACGGCGACCAGCCCTGCCATTGGTGGAAATCGCCGACCAGCCCCAGGATTTTCTCCGGCGGCGCCTTGATGGCTACCGAGCGGGTCACGGAAAACGTGTCCGGCTGCATCGCCGCCGTGCCCAGAATGCCGATGATCAAGAGCACCAGCACCAGCGCGATCCTTCGTATCATGGCGTTCCCCTTATATAGGTCGGAGCATGCGCTGCCGGATCGGCAGCATTGGCAGATTAGCACGGCGTGCGCTGCCCGTTCAAGCGGATCGGCGATAATCGCCGCACAACTGATCCATGCATGGGAGACGCGATGACGTATGAACTTTACTACTGGCCGACGATCCAGGGACGCGGCGAATTCGTTCGCCTGGCGCTGGAGGAGGCGGGCGTGGCGTATGTGGACGTGGGGCGCCAGAAGAATGGCGCCGACAAGGTTGCGGCCGAGCTTGCCGTGCAGGCGACCCCGGCGTTTGCGCCGCCGTTTCTCAAGGCGGGCGCGCTGACCATCGGCCAGACGGCGAATATCCTGCTGTATCTGGGCGCGCGCCACGGCCTTGCGCCACGGGCCGAAGCGGGCCGCCTGTGGACCCATCAGTTGCAGTTGACGATTGCCGACTTCGTCAACGAAGCGCACGACACGCATCATCCCGTGGGCGTGTCGCTGTATTACGAAGACCAGAAAAAGGAAGCGAAACGACGTGCCGCCGATTTTGTAGGGAACCGAATACCCAAGTTCTTGTCTTACTTTGAGGGTGTGCTGCGGCAGCCCAAGCGCCGCGGCGGTTTTTTGGTGGGTACGCGCCTGTCGTACGCGGATTTATCGATGTTCCAGGTGATGGAGGGTTTGCGCTATGCGTTTCCCAAGGCGATGAAGCGGCTCGAAGGCGACTATCCAGGGCTGGTGGCGTTGCACGACCAGGTGGCGCAGCGGCCGAATATTGCCGCCTACCTGGCGTCGAAGCGCCGGATCGCGTTCAACGAAGAGGGAATTTTCCGGCATTATCCTGAGCTGGACCGCTGACGGCCAGCCTCTGACCGTTGACCGTTGACCGCTGACCGCTTGCCATTGACTGTACGCGGTTGACGGTTGCTGGCGATGGCTGCCGGCTGCGGATTGCGGATTGCGCTCGGGATTCGCTTAGTGCGCCCCGACTGCGCGGCTCGTGCCCGCCACCTGCACCAGTCCGTCGCGACGGTCGAGCCAGCCTGCGAGCGTGGTCAGTCCCAGCGCACCGACCACGACAATGGCGCCGATCCACGGCGTGGCCATCAGCCCCACATGCGCCACGATTAGCCCGCCGCCCCAGGCGCCGAGTGCGATGCCGACGTTGAATGCGGCAATGTTGAGCCCCGACGCCACGTCGACCGCCTGCGGCGCGTCCCGTTCGGCGCGCTGCACCACGTACACTTGCAGCCCCGGCACATTGCCAAACGCTACCGCGCCCCACAACAACACCGTACCCAGCGCCAGCCACGTGTTCGAGGCGGTAAAGGTCAGCAGCAGCAAGACGGCGGCCAGCAGCGCAAAGACGATCTGCAAGGCCTTGATCGGGCCTTTCTTGTCGGCCAGTTTGCCACCCCAGATATTGCCGAATGCAAGCGACACGCCGTACACCAGCATCACCAAGCTCACGCTGGCTGCTGAAAAGCCGGACACTTCCTGCAAAATCGGCGCCAGATAGGTGAACGCGATGAAGGTGTCGCCGTAGCCCAGGGTGGTCATGGCGTACACCAGCAGCAGGCGCGGTTTCCTGAGCACGGCCAGTTGCGTCAGCAGGCTTGCCGGTGGACTCATGGCGATATTCGACGGTACCAGGAAATAGCTGCCGACAAAGGCGATCACGCCCAGCAGGGACACCGCCAGAAAGGTCGATTGCCAGCCGAAGCTCTGGCCGATCCAGGTTCCCAGCGGCACGCCTGTGACCAGCGCGACGGTCAAGCCGGTAAACATCAGCGCAATGGCGCTGGCGGCCTTTTCCTTGCTCACCAGGCTGGTGGCGATGGTCGAGCCGATCGAAAAGAACACGCCGTGCGCCAGGCCGGTGAGGACGCGCGCGGCCATCAGGGCGTCGTAGCCGGGCGCCATCCAGGCTACCAGGTTGCCGACGGTGAACAGTGCCATCAAACCCAGCAGCAAATGCTTGCGCGGCACGCGGCCGGTCAGGGCGGTCAGGACCGGCGCGCCGATGGCCACGCCAAGCGCGTACAGGCTCACCAGCAGGCCAGCCGAGGGAAGCGACACGCCGAGGCTGGCGGCAATGGTGGGAATGAGGCCGACGATGACGAATTCGGTGGTCCCGATGGCGAAAGCGCTGAGTGTCAGCGCCCAGAGTGCGAGTGGCATGGATTCTCCAGTTGAGGCGGTTTGCGATGACATGCAGTCTGCGCGCAAAGCCAAGGAAGAAAAATGCCCCGCAGCACACTATACTTTTGACTGGCAGTCACTAATCGCATGGCGACCTTGTGCCTTCCCGTACAATGGCTTTTTGACTGTGGAGAAAGACATGATCGACGTCGACGCGCTCAGTGCGTTTGCCGCAGTCATCGATACCGGTTCATTTTCGGCCGCCGCCGAGCGGCTCGGGCAAACGCCGTCCGGCATCAGCCGCGCCATTGCCCGGCTCGAATCGCAGCTGGGCATGACCCTGATGCACCGCACCACCCGGCGCCAGGACTTGACCGAAGAGGGCGACTGGCTGCTCGGCCGCGCGCGCACCATCCTGGCCGAGCTGGAAGATACCGAAGCACAAGTGTCGGCGCGCCGTTCCCAGCCATCCGGCCTGGTGCGCGTCAACGCCGCCACGCCCGCGCTCGATCATCTGGTGGCGCCCTTGGTGCCGGCCTTTCTCGACGCCTACCCCTTGATCCGGCTCGAACTGACCAGCGGCGAAACCCTGGTCGACCTGATCGAAGAGCGGGCCGATGTGGCCATTCGCATCGGCCAGCTGGCGGATTCCAGCCTCAACGCGCGCCGTCTCGCCAGCAGCGCGCTGCGGCTGCTGGCCGCGCCATCCTATCTTGCGCGCCACGGCACGCCTGCCACGGTGCGGGAATTGGGCGCCCATCGCTTGCTCGGCTTCACCGCGCCGGCCTCGCTCAACACCTGGCCGCTGGCGGAAGAGGACGGGGGCACGGGTAGCGAAGGGGTGGCGGTGAGTCCGGCGGTACTGGCCTCGAGCGGGGAAACCCTGCGCCACCTGGCGCTGGCGGGGGCGGGCATCGCCTGCCTGGCGGATTTTCTGACGCGCGCCGATGTCGAGGCGGGCCGGCTGGCGCCCGTGCTCGACCCGCTGACCCTGCCTTGGTCGCAGCCGGTATGGGCGGTGTTCTACAAGCAAGGCGCGCTGGCGCCGCGGGTGGCGGCGCTGGTCGATTTCCTGGCGGACCGGCTCGGCGCGACGGTGCTGACGCCGAGCAGCCCGCGCGCCGGTGTGCGGACTAAAGGCTGATGCTGATCTTGCGCGGCGCCTGATACATTTCCTGGGTCATCAGATCGACACCGCAAGGCAGCGTTTCAATCCAGTCGAGGAAGCGCCCGATCATCGCGCGTCCCTTGAACGGCGCGCCATGCTGCGGCACCATCCATTCCGGATCGAGCTTGCGCACCATCTCGACCCAGTAGCGGCAAACTTTGTTCGACACCATGTAGCGCGCGTGGAATCCGCGCATGTAGGGCAGGTGTTTGTCGAAGTCTTGCACCGGGTCCATCGCCAGGCCGTCCGGCAGCATCGATGCGCCCATGTCCCCGGAGAACAAAATGCGGCTGACCGGGTCGTAAAACTGGAAGTTTCCTTCCGCATGCAAAAAATGCGCGGGCAGGATCTGGAATTCGGTCTCGCCCAGCGGCAACAGGCTGCCCTCGTCGGGAATGGCGATGATGCGGCCTTCGGTTTTGCCTTGCGCGCAAAAGTGCGGCACGAAACGCGACCAGATCGACGAAATCAGCAGCTTGGTATCCGAACCGGCCAGCCAGCGCGGCAGCGACGCGATGATGTCGGGATCGGCGTGCGAAGCGAAGACATAACGAAGCTGTTTTGGTGGGAAATACTTGCTCATTTCCATGTACAGCTCGTTGTAGGTCAACACACCGCCCGGGTCGAGCAAGATGCCGGTGCCATCCTGGACAATCAAAAACTGGTTCGATTGGACCGAGGCTTCGCCTTCATCGACCAGATCGGAGAACATCAGGCAGATGTGCTTGCCGTTATTGAACAGTTCGATCGCCATGATAACCCTACCTCTGAAAGGGTTTATTGTAGACCTTCAATTGGCTCTTGGCAATGTTTCCAATTCAAACTCGTGAGTCGTGTAGTGCGGCGCGTCGTTTTGCGGTAGGCTTATGCAACCGACATCAGGAGCAGCCGCATGAGCACACCGTATTTACCGGCACAGCCGGAACGCAGCGAGATCGATGCCACGCCGGGCGTGCTGGTGCTCGATTTCGGCACCGACTGGTGCGGCCATTGCCGCGCGGCGGCGCCGCTGATCGAACAGGCGCTCGCGGCCATGCCCGAGGCGCGTCATATCAAGGTCGAGGACGGCAGTGGCCGCAAGCTGGGCCGCTCATTCAAGGTGAAGCTGTGGCCGACAGTAGTGGTCATCAAGGATGGCAAGGAAGTCGCACGCGTGGTGCGCCCGGACGTCGTGGCCGAGCTGCGCAAGGCGCTCGAAGCCTGAAAGTCTGCGCGGGCGAGGGGGGCGCTTCATTAGCGGATCGACCAAGCGCACAATGTTGTTTTATGTGTTACGGTTAAGGAAAGGGTGCTGCAGAAGCATCCATCATCCCGCGCCCCCGAGGACCAGATGATCTTTGCCGCCGATACCGAAGAATGTTCGCTGCTCGTCTTTCCCGACGCGCTGACGGCGTCCGTCTATTGCGACGCGGTCGATGTGGAGGCAACTTTGTGGCGTTTCTGGGATGACGAAGGCACGCCGCTGATGCCGGCCTTCCTTGTGCCCAACGAGCGGCACCTGTTCACCACCACCACGGGTGTGTACAGCCTGGTTCCGGTGAACGAGGGTCACTATGAATTCTTATGGGATGCGCTACGGCATATCCGCCAGGTGATCGGGGAAATGCCGTTTACCGATGTGCGCGCGGTGCGCGACTATCTGGTCATGCAATGCGGCGGACAGGCTTCTCCGGCCTGAATCAGGCCTTGTCACCCGGCAGCGCCGCCGCGCGCGGCTGTCGTGCCCCGCGCGGCACATCCATTACTGGCGATTCGGATTGTTCGGGCGCTCATCGCGACGATTCGGCACGCCGTCGCCGTCATTGTCGCGCTGTCCACGCGCCCAGTTACCGCGCTGCATTTCCCAGCGTCCATCACGTTCCTGCCACGCCGGTGCGGTGTAATGGTAGCCCTTGCGGTCGCGAATCCACGCGCCACGGACCCAGACGTGATGATTGTTGCGCCAGTCCCAGTGGCCCGGCGCCCAGACATAACCGCGCCGTGGCGGCGGTGTGCGTTCCGCACGCGGTTCCGGCGGCGCTTCGCGCACGATGATCACCGCCGAGATGGCGGGGGCGGCGATGCTGCCGAGCGAGCCGGCAATCAGGGCGGCAATTAACAGTTTTCTCATTATCGTCTTCTCCTGGTTACGAATGGTGTCCGATCTTTATACGCCGTGCGTAAATGCATGTATGTGCGCAATCGCTCATAGGCTTGCGTTTGCAAAACGTTGACTTTTGCGCGCCCCGCGCCTATCGTCATTGCCACTATCACCACCCGAGAGCGAGCTCCATGATCCTGCGCACCACTGCCATCGTCCTGGCCGGCATGCTGGCGCTGCCCTGCCACGCAGCCCCCGCCGGTGACGCGCGCGACGCCTTTTTCGCCAACCTCGGCAAGCTCTGCGGCGCCGTGTACGAGGGCGCCTCGCTTGCGCCCGACGACGGCGGCGAAGCCTTCGCCGGCAAGAAGCTGGTCGCCACCGTCAGCGCCTGCAACGCCAGCGAGATCCGGATTCCCTTCGTCGTCGGGGCTGACGCTTCGCGTACCTGGATCGTCACCCGCACCCCGTCCGGGCTGACCTTGCAGCACGACCACCGCCATGCCGACGGCTCGCCGGACGAGCAAACCATGTACGGCGGCGCCGCCGGCAGCGACGGCAGCGCCATCGCCCAGAGGTTCCGCGCCGATGCCTACACGGCGCGCCTGATTCCCGCCGCCGCCACCAAGGTCTGGACGCTCTCGGTTTCGCCGGACGGGAGCAAACTCAGTTACGTGCTGGAGCGCGACGGCAAGCCGCGCTTTCGGGCCGAGCTGCTGCAAACGCGCGTGCCGAACCGATGACCGCGCCGCGGTTCGATGTGGTCGTCATCGGCAGCGGCTTCGGTGGGCTGTGCGCCGCCGTCAAGCTCAAGCAGGCCGGCATCGACAATTTTGTCATCCTCGAAAAAGACCGGGAGTTCGGCGGCACCTGGCAAGTCAATACCTATCCCGGCTGCGCGGTCGACATTCCCAGCCACGTGTATTCGTTCTCGTTCGCGCCCAATCCGAACTGGACGCGCCGCCTGGCCAGCCAGTCCGAACTGCTCGACTACACGCGCGCCATCGTGCGCGACTTCGGCCTCAGGCCGCACCTGCGCCTCGGTGTCGCCTACGAAGGCGCGCAGTTCGAGGAGGAGGGCGGCTACTGGCGTGTTCGCACCAGCGCCGGGCCATTGAGCGCCAAGTGCGTGGTGTCGGCCCTGGGCGCGATGAACCGGGCGGCGATTCCGGCCTTGCCCGGCATCGACACGTTTACCGGCGCGGCGTTTCATTCGAGCCGCTGGAACCACGACGTGGACCTGCGCGGCAAGCGCGTGGCGGTGATCGGCAACGGCGCCAGCGCGATCCAGTTCATCCCGCAGATTGCGCCCATCGTCGCGCAGCTCGATGTCTACCAGCGCACCGCGCAGTGGATCGTGCCGCGCCACGACCGCGCCATCGGCCCGCGCGAACGCTCGCTGTTGACCAGGCTCGCGCCGATCCGCCTGCTGTACCGCGCCTTCAATTACACCCTGTATGAGATCAACGCGCCGCTGTACGTGTTTTTTCCGCGCCTGTTCCGCCTCGCGCAGGCGGTTGGCTTGCGCCACCTGCATCGCCAGGTGACCGATCCGTTGCTGCGGCGCCAGCTCACGCCCGACTACACCATGGGCTGCAAGCGGGTGCTGGTCATGAGCGACTACTACCCGGCGCTCATGCGTTCCAACGTCAGCCTGGTCACCGGCGCGGTGGCGCAGGTGTACGCCAACAGCATCGTTTGCGCCGACGGCGGCGAGCGGGCGGTCGATGTGCTGATCTACGCGACCGGCTTTCATGTGGGGCACGCGCCGGGCGCCATCGACGTGCGCGGACGGGGCGGCAAGCGCCTGTTCGAGCATGACCAGGATTGCTACAAGGGCTGCGCCGTGGCCGGCTTTCCGAACTACTTTACGGTCACCGGTCCGAATAGCGGGCTTGGTCACAATTCGATGATCTACATGATCGAGTCGAGCGTCAATTATGTGGTCGAGGCCATCAAGGCGATCCACGCGCAGGGCCTGCACTCGGTCGACGTCAAGGCGCAGGTGCAGCGCGACTTCGTCGCCAGGGTACACGGCAAGCTGCGCGGCACGATCTGGAACAGCGGCTGCAAAAGCTGGTACCTCGATGCGCGCGGGCGCAATTACGCGGCCTGGCCGGGCTTTACCTTCACCTATCGCTGGGCCACGCGCCGCTTCGACATCGGCAACTACGTGGTGCGCACCTGATGCCCGTGCCCGATTTCGAGGTCATCGTCATCGGCAGCGGCTTCGGCGGCTTGTGCGCCGGCGTGCGGCTCAAACAGGCCGGCATCGACAATTTCATCATCCTCGAAAAAGACAAGGACTTCGGCGGCACTTGGTGGGTGAACACCTATCCCGGCTGCGCGGTTGACATTCCCAGCCATCTGTATTCGTTCTCGTTCGCGCCGAATGCGCGCTGGACGCGCCGTTTCGCGGGGCGGGACGAACTGCTGGCCTACACCCGCTCGCTGGTGCGCGACTTCGGCCTGGCGCCGCACCTGCGCCTGGGCTGCGCCTGCGAAGGCGCGCAATTCGACGAGGAGGGCGGCTACTGGCTGGTGCGCACCGGCGCCGGCACGCTCACCGCCAGGTCGGTCATCAGCGCGCCCGGCGCCCTGAGCCGCGCATCCATTCCGGCCTTGCCGGGACTGGCCGACTTTGCCGGCCCCGCCTTTCACTCGAGCCGCTGGGACCACGCGGTCGAGCTGCGCGGCAAGCGCGTGGCCGTCATCGGCAACGGCGCCAGCGCAGTCCAGTTCATTGCGCAGATTGCGCCGCTGGTCGCGCAGCTCGATGTGTATCAGCGCACGGCGCAATGGATCATGCCGCGTCCCGACCGCATGATCGGCCCGCGCGAGCGCTCCTTGCTGGCGCGCGTGGCGCCGCTGCGGCTCGCCTACCGCGCCCTGAACTACCTGCTGTACGAATCGCGCGCGCCACTGTTCCTGACCACCTCGCGCCTCTTGGCGCTGCCGCAGTGGGTGGCGCGCCGTCATCTGGAACGCCAGGTTGACGATCCGCTGCTGCGGCGCCAGCTCACGCCCGGCTACAAGATGGGCTGCAAGCGGGTGCTGATGGCGAACGATTTTTATCCGGCCCTGGCCCGCCCCAACGTCAAGCTGATCACAAACAGCATCAGCCGGGTAAGCGCCAACGCCATCGCCAGCGCCGACGGCGCCGAACGAGCGGTGGACGTGATCATCTTCGCGACCGGGTTCGAAGTCGAGCGCGTGCTCCACGCGCTCGACGTGCGCGGGCGCGGCGGCAAGCGCATGTTCGCCGACAGCCTGGAAGCCTACAAGGGCTGCACGGTGGCGGGCTTCCCGAACTATTTCACGATCGTCGGGCCGAACACGGGCCTGGGCCACAACTCGATGATCTACATGATCGAGGCCGGCGTACACTATGCGCTGGCCGCCATCAAGACCATCCGCGCGCGCAAGCTGCTGTCGGTCGATGTGAAGGAGGAAGTCCAGCGCGCCTGGAACGACAACTTGCAACGCAAGCTGCGCGGCGGTGTGTGGAGCAGCGGCTGCAAGAACTGGTACCTTGATGGGAAGGGCCGCAATTACGCCATCTGGCCGGGGTTTACCTTTTCCTACCGCTGGGCCACGCGCCGTTTCGACAGCGAGAACTACACCCTGCGCTGATCGCGGCGTCAGCTCGCCAGCGCCATCACCAGCGCGATGCGCAGGCCGCCGCCGTCGCGGTTGCTGACCTGCAGTTCGGCGTTGTGGCGCAAGACCACCCGTTCCACGATCGCCAGTCCGAGCCCGGCGCCGTTGGCCTGTCCGCGCGCGCTGTCCATGCGCGTGAACGGCTTGAGCAGCAGTTCGATATGATCGTCCGGCACGCCCTGGCCGTGGTCCTGCACTTCGATCACCACGCGTTTGCCCAGGCCGTGCGGCTTGATGCGGCACGAAATATCGAGTTCGGTAAAGTCGCTGCCCGGCGTCTTGCCGTAGCGGCGCGCGTTCTCCACCAGGTTGTTGAAGACGCGCCGCAGGTCGGTGGCGTTGCCCATCACGTGTACGCCTTCTTCGATGTGGGTCGTGACATGGATGTCGAGCATGCGCTCCGCTTCGCGCGCGGTGTCCTGCAGCAGTTCGCCGATATCGACCGGAACGAACGTGGCCGCCTCGGTCGGCTTGGCGTAGTCGAGGAACTGGCCGATGATGGCGTCCATCTGCTCGATATCGGACTGCATGCCTTCGCGCGCTTCGTTACTGAGCTTGGCCATTTCCAGCTCGAGCTGCATGCGCGTGAGCGGCGTGCGCAGGTCGTGCGAAATGCCGGCCAGGATGACGGCGCGATCCGATTCGACCTGCTGCAAGTCTTCCACCATCTGGTTGAAGCTGCGATTGGCTTCGATGATCTCTTTCGATCCTTTTTCGGGCAGCCGGTCCGGTTTTTTGCCCTGCGCGATGGCGCGCGCGGCGGCGGTCAGGCGCGCCAGCGGCAGGTTGACCAGGCTCGAAATGAGCGCCGCGCCGACCACCGACAAGGCGCCGACCACCGTGGCCCAGCCGAGCCACTGCACGCCGGTCAAGCCTTCCAGGCGTTCGCGCTCGAGCATCAGCCAGTAACTGTCGTCGTCGATCTTGAAACTGATCCAGAAGCCGGCGGTGCCGTTCACGCGGCTCGAAAAACGCGTGTCGGCGCCCAGCTTGGACTTGATGATGGCTTCGATTTCCGGCATCAGGGTGCTGTCCGGCGGCGGATCGACCGCGTCGGAACTTTCCAGCGTAAAGATGCGGATACCTTCGTTGCTGACCAATTCGAACAGCAGTTCGCGCCGCAGTTCGGGCGCGGAGTGGGTCAGGGCGGCTTTGGTGATGGTCACCACCGAAATGACCAGGTCGGCCGTCTGTTCGACCTGCGGACCGCGCTGCACGGCGCTGATCATCCCGATCCACGAGGCCATGGACAGCGTGGTCAGGATGCTGAGCAAGAGGAAGGTGCGCCAGAACAGGCCGCTCCTGAGCCAGCTCATTTGCGTGCCGTGAGGCGTGCTTGAATCGCGTGCGAACACTAGCGTGGCTGGCCTTCAGGAATGAACACATAGCCCAGGCCCCACACGGTCTGGATATACAGCGGGGACGAGGGATCGGGCTCGATCAGCTTGCGCAGGCGCGAAATCTGCACGTCCAGGCTGCGGTCGAATACTTCGTATTCGCGCCCGCGCGCCAGTTCCATGAGTTTTTCGCGCGAGAGCGGCTGGCGCGCATGGCGTGCGAACACCTTGAGCACCGAGAATTCGCCGGTCGTCAGCGGCACCGTCTCGCCATTTTTCTTCAGCGTGCGCGTGCCCAGGTCCAGCACGAACTGGCCGAACTCGAAGGATTGCGGCGTTTCGGATGGCGCGCCCGGAATCTCGTCCGGGCCCTTGCGGCGCAGGACGGCGCCGATACGGGCCACCAGTTCGCGCGGATTGAAGGGCTTGGGCAGGTAGTCGTCGGCGCCCATTTCGAGGCCGACGATGCGGTCCACGTCTTCGCCTTTTGCGGTGAGCATGATGATCGGGGTCTGGTCGCCCGCGCCGCGCAGGCGGCGGCAGATCGACAGGCCGTCTTCGCCTGGCAGCATCAGGTCGAGCACCAGCAGGTCGTAGCGCTCGCGCAGCCACAGCTTGTTCATGGCGGGCGCGCTCTCGGCGGTGACCACCGAAAAGCCCTGTTCGGTAAGATAGCGGCGCAGCAAATCGCGCAGGCGCACGTCGTCGTCGACTACCATAATCTTGGCGGCGTGACCATTGGCGTTCGCCTGCGTTGTATTGTTGCCTGAGGTAGGGGAGGCTGGTGTGTTCATTTGGCTGTCAGATTTGTCAGATTCATGTCGCTATGGTAACGTCATATCGCCCGATAGAACACGATGCGCGAAGGTCATTACATACTGTTACAAACTTTACCCAATTCGGCTTATGCTCAGATGCAAATGGTCATACACTGAGTCCAGTAGCAGGTCAAGCTTATATGTTTATCAGGCACTGCGGAAGAGGATCATCATGAATAACGCGCACATCGAAACCAAGACAGCCACCCTCGCAGATCGTTGCAGGCATGCGTTCGTGCGTCGCGTTGCTGTGTGCTGCCTGTTCGCTTGCGCCGGCTTGTCCGTGGCCCAGGCCAACCCCGGCGACAAGGAACGCGATGCCCAGCGCATGGCCGACGCGCAGCGCGCCCAGCAGCAGCGCCAGGATACCCAGCGCCAGTTCGAAGCGCGCGCCGACGACCAGCGCCGCCAGTTGCAGGCCCAGCAGGACCAGAACGCCCAGAATGCCGACGCCGCCCGGCGTGGCAGCCGCATGACGGCCGACGAGCGGCGCGACCTGCGGCGCCAGATCAACGAAGCCGGCGTCGACATCTACAAGAACGCGCCGCGCCGCTGACCTTCTCCCGGGCGCGCCACGGCGCCCGGCGCCTTCGCGCACCTGCCTCCCCCTTCGCACTCCCCATTCCCCGGATTGTTACATTTGCTGAGTTTCGCGCATTCACTTGTATATTTGCTTGAGACAAGCTGTTACGCTAGAAAAAACTTACCAGTAGCGAAATACACTTGCCAGGTGTATAAGCTTGCATCAAATGGAGTGCCGTCTTGTCGATTGAATTTTCTGGCGCAAGTTCGCCCCGTCCGGCCGCCGGCCCGGGCGCTGCAATGCCCGAGCTGGATCACTGCATCATCGAGCGTCACGACGGCGTGTACGGCGACCCGAGCGTGCTCGGCACGACCTTCGGCGCCGCCATCGACCGCATCTTCGCCACCAGTTACCTGGTCGATCTCGACTATCCCTTGCTGATCAAGGCCGTCTACGGGGCCGGCCCGCCCTTGCCCAAATCGGCCGATGGCCACGTGATCATCCGCCTGGCCTCGGCCATCCGGCCTTTCAGCCCGCTGCGGCGCCCGCTCTACAAGTCGGTCAAGATCAACCGCGGCAAGGCCGAGTATTTTTTCGAGCCGGTGTACGTGGCCGACCCCGCCGACCCGGATGGTCCGGGCAACCTCGAGCGGCTCGATGTGGACGAATTCATCGCCGACATGTGGGGCAAGGGAATCCGTTTCGGGATCGATGTCGAGGCGGTGCGCCTGGCCATCGACGGCGGCAAGTCCGAGCGCGTGGTGGTGGCCAGGCTGCTCGAAGCACGGGCGGGGCGCGACGCGCATGTGATCGAAGTGACCAGCGACCTGCATCGCAGCGACGCGCCGCTGCAACTGGCCAACGGCAAGCTCGATCTGATGGCCTTCCAGAACCGCTTTCCCCAGGTCGAGAAGGGGGTGCGGCTGCTCAAGAAGGTGCCGCGCGTGGCGGGCAAGCCGGGCTTCGAGTTGTCCGGATTGCGGATCGAACCGCCCGTGCCGAAGGATGCCGAAGTCACGCCCATGGCCGGACCGGGGACGGTGGTCGAGGTCACGGGCGAGGGCGAATTCCTGATCGCGCAGCACACCGGTTTTTTGAATGTGGACAGCAAGAGCGGCCAGATTTCGGTGGGCGACAAGATCATCAGCCGCGATGGCGTGAGCGCGCGCACCACCGGCAACCTGAAACTGAGCGGCGACTTCGAAGAATTCGGCGAAGTGCAGGAAAAGCGCGTGGTTGAAGGCGAGGGCATCACGATTCACGCCGACGTGTTCGGGAACATCATCTCGCGCGGCGGCACGGTGCTGTTGAACCGCAACCTGGTGGGCGGCACGGCGCATAACGCGCGCGGCGATATCCGCGTCAAGGGCGTGGCGTCGGGCTCGGTGATCCAGGCCAG
The DNA here is from genome assembly GCF_011682185.1 of Massilia genomosp. 1. Taxonomy (NCBI): domain Bacteria; kingdom Pseudomonadati; phylum Pseudomonadota; class Betaproteobacteria; order Burkholderiales; family Oxalobacteraceae; genus Massilia; species Massilia genomosp. 1. The sequence goes on along the minus strand of NZ_WHJF01000025.1, from coordinate 7,661 downwards.
CGCCGGCGAGGTGGTGCTCAACCGCGCCGAGAGCTGCGTCATTTCCGGCACGCGCGTGACCATCATGCACGCGGTGAACTGCGAGATCATGGGCGAGGACGTGACGATCAGCCAGGCCGAGGGCTGCGCCATCGCGGCGCGCACGGTGACGGTCAACAGCGCCGGGCCGCGCCGGCAGAGCGAGATGAACATCTTCGCGCTGCAACCCGACAGCGCGCGCCTGGACGAGGTGATCGAGACGATGACGGCGCGGGTCGCGCAGTTCGCCGCGCTGGCGCTGCGGCGCAAGGCCGAGATGGACGCGATGACCAATGAGCCGGAAGTGCGCAAGTACGTCATGCTGGCCTCCAAGGTGCGCAAGAAGGAGTTGATCTTGACCGAGGAGCAGGTGCCGATGTTCCAGAAGATGGCGTTGGCGGCGGGGCCGGCCTTGAAGGCGATCGCCAGGGTGTCGCTGGACGTGAAGGCGGCCGAAACGGAGCAGCAGGCCGGGGCCGCGCTGGTGGCGGAACTGGTGCGCCAGCGCGACGACAGCGCCGGGCTCAGTTCGGTGACGGTCAAGCGGATCGAGGGCGAGACGGTGGTGCGGGGGATGACTTACAACCCGGACGGCGCCAGCATCTACGACTTGCCGGCCAAGGACATCAAGCTCAAACTGCGCACCACGCGCGCCGAGGGGGAGGTGATTTTTGCGGGGGACGAGGGCGCGGTCGATTGGAATAGCGGGGCGTGAGACGCGCTACTCGCTGACTTTCCCCCGCATCGCCTTGGTCTGCCCGCTTTTGGTCTTCGAATCGAGCCGGCGGCGCTGCGAGCCCCTGGTCGGCTTGGTCGCACGCCGTATCGTGGGCAGCACCGCCACGCTGTCGACCAGCTCCTGCAACCTGCGCAGCGCATCTTCCTTGTTCTGTTCCAGGCTGCGCGACTGCTGCGCCTTGAGCACCACCACGCCGGCCTGGGTGATGCGCTGGTCCGACAGGGCCAGCAGCCGCTCCTTGATCGCCTCGGGCAGCGACGACGCGCCCACGTCGAAGCGCACATGCACCGCGCACGAGACCTTGTTCACATTCTGGCCGCCAGGCCCCTGGGCGCGGATGGCGGAAAACGCCACCTCGCCCGGATCGATCGTTGCGTTCACGGCGCCGGCGCCGCAGCCGCCGGCGTCGCCACGACATCGTCTTCGATCGCGTCGAGCGCGCGGTAACACGCCATCGCCTGCGCCGACAGTCCCTTGAACAGCACCGGATCGTCCTGCCCCAGGCGTTCGTTATCGACCAGGATGCGCACCTTGCTCAGGTAATCGGACTGGGTCAGCAAGCGTCCCAGCGGCGACACCGGCACGCCCTTGCGCATGCCGGCCTGCTCGCCGATGGCGCTGACCACGTTCTCCGGGAAATTCCATTCGCGCCCGATGCTGCAGCTCAGGATGCGGGCGTCGCGCACCAGGCGCGCGCAGAACATCTCCGAGCCCAGTTCTTTCTCTGCGCGGCTCATCTGGTCCATGATGCGCAGGGTGACGATCAAGCCCACGTTCTGTACCAGCCCGGCGAGGAAGGCTTCGAAGGGATCGACGCCCATGCCTTCGGCCAGCATGCGGTTGGCCACCGCGCAGCGCTCGGACTGGTCCCAGATGCGCGGCGCCAGCAAGCGTGTGTACTGGCCCGAATTGAGGTCGATGATGGGGCGGAAGGCGACGCTGGTGATCAGGTGGCGCAAGCCTTCCTGGCCGATCAGCATGACCGCGTGTTCGACGCTGGCAATCGTGGTGCCGCTGCCCTTGAACGAGGTATTGGCCATGCGGATCACGGCCGCCACCAGCACCACGTCGTTGGAGATGGTGCGCGAGAGCTGCGCGCCCGAGAAGTTATCGCTGCGCAGGCTTTGCAGCAGTTGCGGCAGCAGGCCGGGAAGGCGCCGCACCAGCGCCGCGCCGGATTGCTGCGACGCCAGGATGGCCGTGAGCGCGTCGAGCACCTGGTTTTCGTGCGGCGTGGTGTCCAGGCCAGTAACGTCGGCATTCTCGAACAGCCAGTTGAAATAGCTGCCATTGACGCCGTCGCGCTGCTCGAACGATAACTGGGCCGCCGATCCGGGTGGCGCGCCGCCAGTCGCTGCGACGGCTGACGCCTGGCTGGCCTGCGCCGCGCCGGGCGCGTCGGGCGCCGGCTCGGAAGCAGAAAAAAGTCGCTTCACCCATTGATACATTGTCCGTCCTTCAAGTTCGCAATGATCCCCGTGGAATATTGCCGCCCCATTGTAAAGACTTCCCGTTGCTTTGCAAGCGCGGCCAGACTGGCCCAAACCTTGATCGCGCTCAACGAGACGCTTGCACACGCGCATTACGATGGGGTTTCGCGACCTTGCCGCAGCCCCGCAGAGACGAAAGGACCACCATGCACACGATTTCAACGCAGTCTGCCCCCGCCGGCAAGAGGGAGTTCCTGAGCTTTCAGCTAGGTGGCATGGAATACGGGGTGGATTTTTGCAAGGTGAAAGAATTGCTTACCTTCCAGTCGCTCGAGCGTTTCGCCTCGGAAGGGGCGATCGTCAAGGGCGTGGCGGTGTCGCGCGGCGTGATCATGCCGCTGGTGGACATGCGGGTGGCGTTCAACGAGCGCGCCGCCTCGCCCGGCCCGATGACCGACGTGATCATCCTGCAACTGTCGAGCTGCGTGATGGGGATGCTGGTGGACGGGGTGACCGACGTGGTGCGCCTGTATCCGGACCAGATCACGCCGATTCCCGGCATGACCCGCGAGAACGGCTGCGATTATCTGATGGGACTGGGCGAAACCGACGGGCGGCGTTTGATCCTGGTCGATATCGACAAGCTGATGTCGATCCGGCGCGAGACGGTGACGCAGCAGGCTGCGTAAGGCGCTGTCGTTACCCTCAAAACCGTCGCCCCCGCCTGCGCGGGGGCGACGGGGTGTAGTGCGCGCTGCGGTAAGGGTTACGCCGCCAACCCTTCCAACTGCTCCTGCAACTCCATCCACTCCGCTTCCAGCTGCGCCAGGTCCTTCTTGTAGAACGACTGGTCCGCCAGCAGCGTTTTCAGTTTGGCCTTGTTGGCCGCCTCATAGATGCTCGCTTCGCCGAGCTTGGCGTCGACGTCGGTCTTTTGCTCGTTGCGCTTGGCGATCTGCTCTTCCAGGCGCTTGATCTTGCCTTCGATCGGCTTGCGCAGCGCCGCCGTGCGCTGGCGCTGTTCCGCGTCCTGGCGCTTCTGCTCCTTCTGGTCCTTCTTGTCGACCACCGGCGCGCTCGGCGCCGCAACCGCCGCCGCCACCGGGAACGCCGTCTTGTTATCCTTGCCCGCCGCCGGCAGCACGGTGGTGCCCTTGCCAAGCTTGGTCTGGAACAGCCAGTCCTTGTAGTCGTCCAGGTCGCCGTCGAACGGCTGCAGCCTGCCGTCGGCGACGATGATGAACTGGTCGGTGGTCGCGCGCAGCAGATGGCGATCGTGCGATACCACGACCAGGGTGCCTTCGAACTGCGCCAGCGCCATGGTCAGCGCTTCGCGCGTTTCCAGATCCAGGTGATTGGTCGGTTCATCGAGCAGCAGCAGGTTGGGGCGCTGCCAGACGATCAGCGCCAGTGCCAGGCGCGCCTTTTCGCCGCCGGAAAACGGGCGGATCGGGCTGGTGACCATATTGCCCGGGAAGTTAAAGCCGCCCAGGAAGTTGCGCAGTTCCTGTTCGCGCACCGTCGGCGCGATTTTGGACAAGTGCCACAGCGGCGACTCGTCATGGCGCAGCATTTCCACCTGGTGCTGGGCGAAGTAACCGATCGACAGGCCCTTGCCGAGCGTGGCGTCGCCCGTGAGCGGCATCAGTTCGCCGGCGATGGTCTTGATCAGGGTCGATTTGCCGGCGCCGTTCACACCCAGCAGGCCAATGCGCTGGCCGATCTGGAGCGAGAACTTGATGCCCGATACGATCACCTTGTCGCCGACCTTGTCGCCATGCTCGTCGAGGATATGGTAGCCGGCGTCCACGTCTTCCATCACCAGCAGTGGATTCGGCGCGGCCAGCGGCTCGCGGAACTCGAACGAGAATTCGGCGGCGGCGCGCAAGGGCGCCAGTTCTTCCATCTTTTCGAGCGCCTTCATGCGGCTCTGGGCCTGGCGCGCTTTCGAGGCTTGCGCCTTGAAGCGGTTCACGAACGACTCGAGGTGGGCACGCTGGCGCTGCTGCTTGGCCAGTGCGCCGGCGGCCAGGATCATCTGGGCCGCGCGCTGGCGTTCGAAACCGGAGTAGTTGCCCGAGTAGCGTTTCAGCCTGCGCTCGTCGATATGCACGATGACGTTGACGATCTCGTCGAGGAAGTCGCGATCGTGCGAAATGATGATCAGGGTGCCGGCATAGCGTTTGAGCCAGTCTTCCAGCCAGATGATCGCGTCCAGATCCAGGTGATTGGTCGGTTCATCGAGCAGCAACAGGTCGGAAGGGCACATCAGCGCCTGCGCCAGGTTCAGGCGCATGCGCCAGCCGCCCGAGAAGCTGACGATCGGCATCTGCATCTGCGACAGCGAAAAGCCAAGGCCCAGCAACAGCTGTTCGCCGCGCGACTGCACCGTGTAGGCGTCGGCGTCGGCCAGCGCGCTGTAGATCTCGCCGATGGCGATGCCGTTCTCGGTCGATTCCGGTTCCGATTCCAGGCGCGCCAGTTCCGCTTCGAGTTTGCGCAGGTGGACGTCGCCGTCGATCGCGTAGTCGAGCGCCGCGCGTTCGAGCGGCGGCGTTTCCTGGGCCACGTAAGCCATGCGCCATTTGGCGGGGAAATCGATCTCGCCCTGGTCCGGGTGCAGTTCGCCGCGCAGCATGCCGAACAGGCTCGATTTGCCGGCCCCATTGGCGCCGATCAGGCCGATTTTATCGCCCGGGTTAAGGGTAAGGTCGACGCCTTCCAGCAGCGGCTTGGTGCCGCGCATCAGGCTAACGTTCAGGAAACGGATCATGTTCTACTTTTTGTAATGAGTGAGGATTACTGTGCTTGCAACTGCTCTGCGGTGAGCAGGAAAACCATGTCGTCGCCGGCGCTGGTGGTCACCCAGGTCAGGCCGAGGTGGCCGAAGGCCGCTTCCGCGTAGTCGCGCTCGTTGCCGATTTCGACCATCAGGATGCCGTTCGGCGTCAGGCGTTCGGCGGCCCCGGCGACGATCTTGCGCACCAGGTCCATGCCGTCGGCGCCGCCGTCGAGCGCAATCTGCGGCTCGCGCAGGTACTCCGGCGGCAGCGACGCCATCGACGCCGAATTGACGTACGGCGGGTTCGAGATGATCAGGTCATATTTTTTGAACGGGACATTCTGGTACAGGTCCGAGGCGATCGGGTTGACCCGGCCTTCGAGCTTGTATTCGCGGATATTGCGTTCGGCGACGGCCAGCGCGTCGGTCGAAATGTCGACCGCATCGACCACGCTGTCGGGGAAGGCGTCGGCCATCATGATCGCCAGGCAGCCCGACCCGGTGCATAATTCGAGGATGTTCTCGACCGCGTACGGATCTTCCACCCAGGGGCTGAACTGGTGCGGGATCAGTTCATGGATGAAGGAACGCGGCACGATCACGCGCTCGTCGACGTAGAAGGCATAGGTGCCCAGCCACGCTTCGTTGGTGATGTAGGCGGCCGGCACGCGTTCCTTGACGCGCCGTTCGATCACGGCCAGCACCTGCAGCACTTCGTCCGGCAACAGGCGGGCGTCGAGGAAGGGATCGAGCTTGTCGAGCGGGAGCTTGAGTGTGTGCAGGATCAGGTAAGCCGCTTCGTCCAGCGCTTCGGCGCTGCCGTGGCCGAAAAACAGCTTGGCGCCGTTGAAACGGGTGATTGCATAGCGCAGCAGGTCGCGCGGCGTGGTAAAAGTCGATGTAAACAGGGTAGTCGTCATGGCTGTTCTCGGGTCATGTGTTGTGCGGCGCAGGCGCCAGCAGGTGCTCGAGCGTGCGGCGATAGATATTCTTGAGCGGATCGATGAAGCGCACGTCGATGTGCTCGTCGATCTTGTGGATGCTGGCATTCGGAGGGCCGAATTCTATCACCTGCGGGCAGATGCGGGCGATGAAGCGCCCGTCCGAGGTCCCGCCCGTGGTCGATAATTCGGTCGTCACGCCAGTCTCCGACAAAATGGCGTTCGACAGCGCATCCGACAAAGTGCCGCGCGGAGTCAGGAAGGGCAGGCCGGACAAGGTCCACGCCAGGTCGTATTCCAGGCCATGCTTGTCGAGGATCGCATGCACGCGCGCTTTCAGTCCATCCGCCGTGCTGGCGGTCGAAAAGCGGAAGTTGAAGTCGATCGTCACCTCGCCCGGGATCACGTTGTTGGCGCCCGTGCCGGCGTGGATGTTCGACATCTGCCAGGAGGTCGGCAGGTAGTATTCGTTGCCCGCATCCCACTGCTCGGCGGCCAGTTCGGCCAATGCCGGCGCACTCTGGTGAATGGGATTACGCGCCAACTGCGGGTAGGCGATGTGGCCCTGGATACCGCGGATGGACAATTTGCCCGACAGCGAACCGCGCCGGCCATTCTTGATCATGTCGCCCAGGGTGGACGCCGATGTCGGCTCGCCCACCAGGCAGTAATCGATCTTTTCGCCGCGCTCTTCCAGCAGGCGGCAGACCACCACGGTGCCGTCGGTGGCCGGGCCTTCTTCGTCGCTGGTGATCAAAAAGGCGATCGAGCCGGTGTGACCGGGGTGTGCGGCGATGAATTCTTCGCACGCCACGACCATGGCCGCGATCGAGGTCTTCATGTCGGCCGCGCCGCGTCCATACAGCTTGCCGTCGCGCTGGGTGGGAATGAAGGGCTGCGACTGCCATTGTTCGACCGGGCCGGTCGGCACCACGTCGGTGTGGCCGGCGAACACGAACACCGGCGAGGCGGCGCCCTTGCGCGCCCACAGATTGGTCACGCCGTTCGATTCGATGGTCTCGCACACGAAGCCGAGCGGCGAAAGCAGGTCGATCAGGTGCTGCTGGCAGCCTTTGTCGTCGGGTGTGATCGAGGACAGCGCGATCAGTTTTTCGGTCAACGCGAGGGTACGGGAAAAGGTCATTGGCGTCTTAAAGTGAGAAGATCTGGCGGTACTGCGCATCCGAAAAGCCGACCGACAGCTTGCCGGCGCCGGCCAGCACCGGGCGCTTGACGATGGATGGCTGTTCGAGCATCAGTTCGAGCGCGCTGGCTTTGTCGACGATGGCCGCACGGCGCTCGTCGGGCAGCTTGCGCCAGGTCGTGCCCTTGCGGTTGACCAGCACTTCCCAGTCCAGTTCTTCGAGCCAGGCGGCCACGGTGGCGCGCTCGAGCCCCTGCTTCTTGAAGTCGTGGAAGTCGAATGGCTGCTCGTGCTCCGCCAGCCAGGTGCGGGCTTTTTTGACGGTGTCGCAGTTGGGAATGCCGTACAGGGTTTTTTTCATGGTCGATCAGGAGCGTGGCGGTCCGGCCCGGCATGCGGGCGTGGTTGCCTGAGTATTCTTGGGGAACCCGGGAGGATACCACAGGCGCACCGCTGGTAGCGCGGTGGCCGGGGAGAAGATAGGGCGATTGCATGAAGGCTGGGACGTCGCGGTGAGCAAAGATTGTAAATATTGCTTGTAAACTCGCCGAGAAAGGCGTTTACTCTTGATATTTGGACGCGAGAATGACACACGGACCGATGTCGC
>NZ_WHJF01000259.1:0-1707 GCF_011682185.1 Massilia genomosp. 1 | reverse complement strand
GCGAGTACAACAGCGCCGGGACGCCGATACAGGAAACCATTTATTTGGAGGGGATGCCGGTCGCCATGGTTAAACCGCGTGCCAGCGGTGCAGAAGAAAATGCATACTACGTCTATGCGGACCACCTGGCGGCACCACGGGTTATCACGCGCGCCAGCGATAACAAGATGGTCTGGCGCTGGGATGGGGCGAACCCGTTCGGCGAGGATTCGCCCGATGAAAACCCGAACCGCCTGGGAAATTTTTCCTACAACTTGCGTTTTCCGGGGCAATATTATGATCGGGAGACCAATTTACATTACAACTACTTTAGGGATTACGATGCGCAGACTGGACGCTACGTGCAGAGCGATCCGATTGGATTGCAAGGCGGGATCAATACCTACGGTTATGTAGAAGCTAACCCGTTGAGAAAAACCGATCCCTCGGGATTGCAAAGCTTACCTAGTGAGCCAAGTCTAACGCCGTCTCGGCCGTATGTCCCCGGCCCGTTTGATCCAGTAATACCCGGTACGCCGGCCCATGACGTGTGGAAGCGATTTGCTGAAAAAATCATCGACTGGTGTACCTCTAGTGCAGAACCGGCCGCACGGGAAAGTGCCAGGGATAAGCAGTGTAAAGCGGACTGGGAGAAGGAGTATGGTGCTTGCGATCAATATTGGCACTTGGGGGGCGATGCTGTACGTGCGTGCAGAGCACGCGCTAACGACAGACTTACTGTTTGCATGAAAAACCAACCAGGTGGCCCGCCGGTTTGGACGCCAGGTGAAATGCCAGGGAGGTGATGAGATGAATGACAATTTCATTGAGAAAATTAAGGAATTTGATGCGCGCCTCTTTGCATCTTACAGGAGCGCACGATTTCACGAAGTCGAGGCGAGATTAGATGAATTGCTTGCGCTGGCAGGGAATGTCGATGAGAAGGACCACGTGCTAGATATGTTGGTGAATCACTTTCATTTCATCAGAGAGCCGCTGCGTGCTGGCCGGGCACTTGCGGAGCGTATTGCACTCTCTCCAGATCTTGTCGAAGCTTGGATTGGACTAACTGAACATTACCACTATCACGAAGAAGATATAGAGAAGGCGGCAGAAACCGTAGAAATCGCTTTTCAAAAGGCACTTGCCAAAAATAGGCAGGTAAGGCAGGTGCTGGGTGCCCGAATTCGAATAGCACTTAAAAGAAAAGATTATGCCGCCATCAATAACTCGCTCTCGATGCTGCTTACATACGAGCTTCCGCAAGGAGGGTTCGATGTCGCACTTGAACGCGACTTCATCCCGCAAATCCCCCTGGAGGCTACAACCAACGATATCTTGATGAGGTACAAAGAGTTAGCAAAACCCAAGGTTTGAAGTAACTGTTCAGCCCCTATGAAGGGATATCAGAAACTTGAAAATTTTTCTTAAAAGACGTGCAAAAACGGTAACTGTTTAGCCTGAGCGAGCACGTGCCAGAGTTGTTCGTTTCTTGAAATCGGTCCATGATGCTGATCATGACAAAACTGCGCCCCTTTCCAGATCTTTCCAAGCTTTCCGCCGCGGAAAAGGATCGCCTCATTCTTCGCCTGCATGCGCGAGTGCGCGCAGAGCACGCTAAGCTCGATGCCGCAGAATCGGCGCATTGGCGCCCTGATCGCCCACGGTTTTTGGCAGGCGAAGCGAACAAGACGCCGCCGGCCAAGCCCGGGGACGACAGCGAGTAAA
>NZ_WHJF01000258.1:0-1735 GCF_011682185.1 Massilia genomosp. 1 | reverse complement strand
ATATGGTAGGAGAGCGTTCTGTAAGCCTGCGAAGGTGTCTTGTAAAGGATGCTGGAGGTATCAGAAGTGCGAATGCTGACATGAGTAGCGATAATGGGAGTGAAAAGCTCCCACGCCGTAAGCCCAAGGTTTCCTGTTCAACGTTCATCGGAGCAGGGTGAGTCGGCCCCTAAGGCGAGGCAGAGATGCGTAGCTGATGGGAAGCAGGTTAATATTCCTGCACCGTCGTATGATGCGATGGGGGGACGGATCGCGGAAGGTTGTCCAACGGTTGGAAGTGTTGGTTTTTGACTCATAGAAGGCGCTTAGGCAAATCCGGGCGCGGAATTCAAGGGGTCGAGACGAGAGACTTAGGTCTTGAAGCAATCGGAAGTGGTTCCAAGAAAAGCCTCTAAGCTTCAGTCATACGAGACCGTACCGCAAACCGACACAGGTGGGCGAGATGAGTATTCTAAGGCGCTTGAGAGAACTCGGGAGAAGGAACTCGGCAAATTGGTACCGTAACTTCGGGAAAAGGTACGCCCCGGTAGCTTGATTGGTTTACTCCATGAGGGTGAAAGGGTTGCAATAAACTGGTGGCTGCGACTGTTTAATAAAAACACAGCACTCTGCAAACACGAAAGTGGACGTATAGGGTGTGACGCCTGCCCGGTGCTGGAAGATTAAATGATGGGGTGCAAGCTCTTGATTGAAGTCCCAGTAAACGGCGGCCGTAACTATAACGGTCCTAAGGTAGCGAAATTCCTTGTCGGGTAAGTTCCGACCTGCACGAATGGCGTAACGATGGCCACACTGTCTCCTCCCGAGACTCAGCGAAGTTGAAATGTTTGTGATGATGCAATCTACCCGCGGCTAGACGGAAAGACCCCATGAACCTTTACTGTAGCTTTGCATTGGACTTTGAACCAATCTGTGTAGGATAGGTGGGAGGCTTTGAAGCGGTGACGCCAGTCATCGTGGAGCCATCCTTGAAATACCACCCTGGTTTGTTTGAGGTTCTAACCTTGGTCCGTTATCCGGATCGGGGACAGTGCATGGTAGGCAGTTTGACTGGGGCGGTCTCCTCCTAAAGTGTAACGGAGGAGTTCGAAGGTACGCTAGATACGGTCGGACATCGTGTTGATAGTGCAATGGCATAAGCGTGCTTAACTGCGAGACTGACAAGTCGAGCAGGTACGAAAGTAGGACATAGTGATCCGGTGGTTCTGTATGGAAGGGCCATCGCTCAACGGATAAAAGGTACTCTGGGGATAACAGGCTGATTCCTCCCAAGAGTTCATATCGACGGGGGAGTTTGGCACCTCGATGTCGGCTCATCACATCCTGGGGCTGTAGCCGGTCCCAAGGGTATGGCTGTTCGCCATTTAAAGTGGTACGTGAGCTGGGTTTAAAACGTCGTGAGACAGTTTGGTCCCTATCTGCCGTGGGCGTTGGAAATTTGAAGGGGGCTGCTCCTAGTACGAGAGGACCGGAGTGGACAGACCTCTGGTGTACCGGTTGTCACGCCAGTGGCATTGCCGGGTAGCTAAGTCTGGAAGAGATAACCGCTGAAAGCATCTAAGCGGGAAACTTGCCTTGAGATGAGATTTCCCAGAGCCTTGAGCTCTTTAAAGGGTCGTTCGAGACCAGGACGTTGATAGGTCAGGTGTGGAAGTGCAGTAATGCATTAAGCTAACTGATACTAATTGCCCGTACGGCTTGTCCCTATAACCTTAGCAGGTACAGAGATAAGAAA
>NZ_WHJF01000257.1:0-1754 GCF_011682185.1 Massilia genomosp. 1 | reverse complement strand
AGAAGGCCGATAGTTCGATCTCGCATCACAAGGCTTCGGTCAAAAAATCAGCTCCGCATCAGTAGCGATAAATAGCATTTTCGTTTTTCTTAACATTGAAAAACGTATTACCTGGTCTTGTTAACCCGTAACTATTCAGCCGCTACGCAGTTGGCCTGATCGGATCGCCAGCAAATGCACGGCGCAGCACTTCCAGCATGCTGTGCCCTTGTTTGCGTAGGGTGTCGAGGCAGGAGCGGATGGTGCAGAAGTTATCGGCACCGGTAATGGTGCGGAAGCATCCCGATATTTTCTGTTTGACCTTGGGCATGCGCACGGCCCGCTCGGCGATGTTGTTCGTGAACGGGATGATGGGGTCCGCAATGAAGCGCAGGATGGCGTCTGCGTGCAGTCGGAAGCGACGCAGCAAGTTATGGGCGTCAGACTGCTTGCAGCGTCCGGGCTTTGCGCCGGGTTTCGTCTGCGGAGGGTTCAGTTCTTCGCCCTGGCGTACGATGCCGTGGTAGACAGTGGCGAAGGCGGCGATGGCTTCGGCATCGAAAGGCGTGCCTTGCTGGCGCGCAGCCGTGCTCAGTCGTTGGGCATTGAGCAGCAGTTCAGTCATGTCGGTTGGCCAATCCTGGCCCGTCACCTCCTGCGCATAGACCAGCTCACGAAGAAGATGGGCGTTGCACAAGGCATGCAGGCCATCGTTCAGCTTCCAGTACGGGGCCCAGCAATCATGCACCAGAACGCCGAGTCGGTTAGGAAGAATGCCATGCGCGACCATTGCGTCCAGGCCGCGCTTGGCATGCATGCCGTACCAGGTCAGTTCCGCCGTGGCCGCAACGTGCATCCAGTGCAGCTTGCCGTCCACGCGCAGGCCCGATTCGTCGGCGCACAGTACCGGCGCGTCGTGCAATTGCTTCGCAATAAAATCGGCCGTGCCTTGCAAGGCGAGGCTCGCTTCGCCGACCCAGGCAAGCAGGGTTGCCGGCGACACGGACAAGCCCGTCATCTCGGCGATCAACCCGGCGGCGCGGGCATATGGCAGCATCTGGCCTTGCGTCAGGTGCACGCCCAATGCGCGCACGTTCGGGCCATATTGCGCAAGGTCGCTCACAGCAGCCGGGAAGACACTGTCGTGCCGTTGACCGCAGATGCACAGCACCGTGTAGACGCGGTGTTCGACGACCTCGAAACACATCGTCGGCACGTCAAATACCTGGCGGCGTTCCAGCACGTGCGCCTCTTCAAACGCCAACGCACTGTGGCAGCGGTTGCAATGCGATGGCGTTCGATGATCTTGCGTGCTGGTAGGCTCGGCAACCCGCTTGAGCGTGCTGCCTTTATGACCCGGTTGGCCTCCAACTGCTTTGTCAGATTTGCCACGTAACGAAGTAGTTTTCTGCTTTTTGCCCAGTCCATCCGACGACGGCGGCTTGCTCGAGTTCTCGCTGTTCATGCCCAGCTTAGCCTCCACCGCGTCCAGGCGTGCGAACAAGGCGTCAATGAGACGATCCTTGTCTTCATGGGACAAGCCGGTGAGATTGAGACGGGGAGGTTTTGGTGGCATGCCCAAATCATGCGCGATAACAGCACAGTTTACAACTGTTTATTGCGGCCTGTACTCCGGCTGAACAGTTACCACTTAAATAGGCACTGGATATTCTTTCAGAAAGCGTTCCCGGTTAAAGATTCGTCGCAATAATTGTTTTCCAAAAATTACGCTGATATTTTAGGCAAGCTCAAGTTGGAGAATGTTGAAAAACAAG
>NZ_WHJF01000256.1:0-1757 GCF_011682185.1 Massilia genomosp. 1 | reverse complement strand
CTCGTCCTGGGTAAGCACAATCTCCGTCGCAATTCGCATTAGCTTTCTCCTGGTTGATGCACAAGAATAGCGCCTCATCCGCGATATTTCAATACGAAGCACTGAGAATGCAACACTACACTAGCGCCACCCGGTGTCAGGCTTCGCATCCGCGTGCGGTGCGCTGAAATGAATCAGTAATACATCGCCGCGTGTGGCTGGTCATCGATGCCGATGAAAGGCGCCAAAGCGTCGGCGATGTCTTGCGGCGCATCCGCAGGTGGACGCGTTGTCGAAAGGGGCTCGACAGCCGCATTGACGATTTGTTGGTACCCAAGTACATCGGTCCACGCGTTCACGTTGGCAAGCAGAGCGCGGGCGGAACTGGCTGCCGCCGCACCCGAATAGCCAGCTTCCTTGTTCTCGCCATCAACTTCAAACGTGAAATTCGCCGCGACGTCGATTTTTTTGCCGATCGCACCCGCATCGACTTTGCCTTGCGCGCTCGTATTCGATAGCGCTCCCGACATGATCGACAGCGACGCATTGGCCCGTGTGAGCGTGCCTGAGTCGATTGCGCCGGCCCAGAACCGCAGGCCTTCCGCGTCCGGTGCGCGGTCCAGTAAGTTGTTATATATCGCCTTGACGAACGAGGCGGTATCGCCGCTGTACAGTGCTTTCGATTCGGCGCTGCTGCCGAACGAATCGATCAATTTTTTGGTCGCCGCATCCGTGTTGTAGCGGGCGCTGAGATCGGAAAAATTGGGCGAGGCTTTCAGCGATGTGAGCTGGCGCTGAAAGCTATTGAAGCCACCTGGGTCGGCCGGGCGGCCAAAATAAGCGACGTAGAGCGCCTGGATCACATCGGTATAGTCCAGGTTGACGGTTTCGCCAGAGAATTCCAGCCTCTCGATCGAGGTCAGTTTATCGATGTCCAAGGAAGCGAGATCCGGGATCACCATCATGTCGCTGCCGTTTTTCACCATGGTATACAGGCCTCGGCTGAACGAGAAGTACACGGTGTCGATGCCCGCCTTGCCATCGACATGGTCTACCTCCCACAGGTCGCCGACGAAGTAGTCCGCGTCGCTGGTGCCGGTAGATACTTTGGGAAGGTTATTGCTTATGTCGTCTTCGTAAAAAGACACCGATGCCGACGAATGATAAACACCCCGATCCAATGTGGCGCTGACATAGTAGGTCCCGGTGTAGTAGGGGACCAGGTTCTGCATGAAATCTGTCCCATACTGCATGTCGTTGTCGTTACTGTAAGAAATGACATTGCCAAGGTAATCGTACAGGGTCAAACTTGGGTCGAAAAAACTGGAGGCGAAGATATGGTACTTGGTGCCGGCAGTCATCTGCACCGGAAAAAGGGTTTCCAGGTTTGACGTACTGCTTGAGTAGATTGCACTCTTATCCGACTTGGCCACTACGCCGGTGCCGCTGCCGGTGAATGGCTTGAACACCACTGCTTTCGCAGCCGCCATGGAGGCGGCGCTGAGATCGGGCAGGTAGTCAAAGGTGTGGTAATCTGGCATTTCGTATCCCAATTGGCAAGAGCGTCAAGTTTCGCGGTGTGAATCATACGGCACTCTCCTGACTTGGAGCAACCAATAAGTGCAGATTGAAACGTGTGTTCTTTTTGAAAAAAAGTAACTGTTTAGCCCTGACCGTTGTAAACGCGCAATTGTAAACATTCCGATATCCGGGCATGATGCCGGTCATGGTAAAACTTGCCCCTCTTCCCGACCTCTCGACTCTCTCGCATCCCGAAA
>NZ_WHJF01000255.1:0-1768 GCF_011682185.1 Massilia genomosp. 1 | reverse complement strand
GCCGGCTCTGCCAACCGAAGCCGGAATCAACATGCCCAAAATGGACATTGGCACCAACGAGCAGACCGAAGAATGCTCCCTAAACAATCTGTAAATACTGTCTCAAATAGTTTGACACGCTCCGGACCTCATCAAGGCAACGCAGCCTATTGTCATCGTGGACGAACCCCAAAGCGTGGATGGCGGCCTGTCCGGCGCGGGCAAGACTGCATTGGATGCGATGAATCCGCTGTGCACGTTGCGATATTCGGCTACCCACGCCGACAAACACCACATGGTATTTCGGCTCGATGCATTGGATGCCTATGAACGCAAGCTGGTCAAGCAAATCGAGGTGGCAGCGGCCACCATCGAAGACGCACACAACAAAGCCTTCGTTCGGTTGATTTCCGTCAACAACAAGCGCGGCAGTCACGGCAGCATCAGCGCGAAGGTTGAGTTGGATGTCAAGACAGCGACAGGCGTGAAACGACAGGAAGTGTCCGTAAGCGACGGCGACGATCTACAGCAAACTGCCAAGCGAGACATTTATGCCGACTTTCGCGTGGGCGAAATTAGCACCGCAAAGGGAAATGAGTTTCTGGAACTGCGTTACCCCGGGGGCGAAGCTTTCCTGGCTGTGGGCCAGGCCTATGGCGATGTTGACGCTTTGGCCGTGCAGCGCGAGATGATCCGTCGCACGATTCGGGAGCACCTGGAGAAGGAGAAGGTGCTTGGCCCCAAAGGCATTAAGGTGCTGTCGCTGTTCTTTATTGACGCTGTGGGGCGCTACCGACAGTACGATTCAGAGGGCAATTCAATTAAAGGCGACTACGCTCGAATTTTCGAGGAAGAGTATCGACGTGCGGCGAAGTCACCGGCCTATCAGAGCCTTTTCGCCGAGATCGACCTGGAGCACGGTGCCGAAGATGTGCACAACGGCTACTTCTCCATGGACAAAAAGGGTGGCTGGTCAGACACTGCCGAGAATAACGCTGGCAACCGTGACAACGCCCCCCTGTGTCAGACTACTTGTCGGGTGTGTTTTTGAACAAAGTATGTCGTGATCTTGAGCGTTGTAGTGGGGTTTTTAGGGTTCGTTCTTGTGCTGTACTTTTGACATCGTTTCCGGGAGCGGGGGACTGGTGTTACGGGTGAAGCGCAGCGGAACCCGTTCCCTCAAGACGTCAAGGTTGTGGCTTTTTGTTCGAGCAGGACGACTTCGATGCTTGGCCCACGGCCGGCGCCGGGACTAGTTTTCGCCTCTAATTTTCAATCTATAGAGGCACCAATGTCATCAAAGTATCCCGAAGCATTTATCGAACAAGCCCTGGTCAAAGTGTATTCACGAGGCCACCGGTCGGTCAAGTCGGTCGCGGAAGACCTGAATGTGAATCAGCACACGCTAAAATATTGGATGAAGAATAAAATTGTGAGCAATAAGGACGCGCCAACAGCGCGCGAGAAGCGCCCTCAGGACTGGACTGCTGCAGAACAGTTCGCCGCACTGAAGGCCCCCCATGGCTTGCCCGACGAGGCCTTGCAGGCATGGTGCCGCGAGCACGGCATATTTCCCCATCACCTGACCAGCTGGGAGGCCGCTTTCTGCGCAGAAGTAAAAGAGCCCGCATCGGGCGTGCGCGAAGTGCGTACTTTGAAGGACAAGGTCGCCAAACTCGAGCGCGAGATTGTACGCAAAAATGGCGCGTTGGCGGAGGCGGCCGCGTTGCTGATCCTGCAAAAAAAGTTCCGCGCGCTGTGGGAGGACGAGGCGTGATGACCGACCTCC
>NZ_WHJF01000254.1:0-1855 GCF_011682185.1 Massilia genomosp. 1 | reverse complement strand
CCGCCGGCTCTGCCAACCGAAGCCGGAATCAACATGCCCAAAATGGACATTGGCACCAACGAGCAGACCGAAGAATGCTCCCTAAACAATCTGTAAATACTGTCTCAAATAGTTTGACACGCTCCGGGCGCTACGCCGACGACGCACATCTTCAAGCTCCCGATCGGGATGGTAGGCGGCCGCAAGGCCGACTTCTCCACGTCGGTCGATAACGAGTGCTTATGCCTACGCCTGTTCAAGGAGTACGGACTGCCCACGGCGAATGCCGAGATTGCGACGTTCGGCTCGCAACGGGTGCTCGTCGTCGAGCGTTTCGACCGCGCGCTGTCGGCCAACGGCAAGCAGCTATTCCGGCTCGTCCAGGAGGACTTCTGCCAGGCAACCGGAAGCTCACCGCTGGTGAAATATGAAAATGAAGGCGGCCCAGGCTTGCAGCAGATGTTCACCCTGTTGCAGCAATCGCAGCAGGCCGTCGCAGATATGCGCACGCTTATGGCCTCGCAACTGCTTTTTTGGATGCTGCGCGCACCGGATGGTCACGCCAAGAACTTCAGCATTCAGTTGCTCGCCGGCGAAGGCCGTTTCAAGCTGACGCCCATCTACGATGTGATGTCAGCGTATCCCGTTATCGGCGCTGGGCCTAACCAGTGGGCAGACCAGGACATCAAGATGGCAATGGCCCTACTCGGGAAAAACCGGCACTACCTGGCGCGCAGCATCACGCGACGACACTTCAATAGCACTGCGAAGAAAGTCGCCTACGGTGACAGCGCCGAGCCGCTGCTGCAAGACTTCATCGCCCGCACGCCTGCGGTCGTGGAAAAGGTCCGCGCCGACCTTCCCGCTGGATTTTCGGAAAAGGTCGCCGACAAGATTCTGAGCGGCCTGCTCGACGCGGCGAGCGCACTTGAACGGATGGGGCCCGGCTAATCACAACAGCTTGTTCCTGATGAAGTGTACAGAAATTATTGTGACTTGCAGCGAACAGAAGCTGATGCCTTGCAAGGCGCACGCCGCGCCGCAGTGCCATCACTGCTAACGGTGGGCAACTCCGAACGGCTCCGCTTGTGCAAGCCGGCAATGACAAGAATGCATGCGTACTTTTAAGCAGGAAGTGCATTCCAACGCAAGGAAACAGCCAGTTCCTCTGCTACGACCTTCGCATCGCTCAGAAACTGTACGGCGGATGTCGGCAATGGATAACGGCTGATGATGTCAATGCGCAGCGACTTTCCTTGTGCGGCGGCGGGATACGCCTCGTACATTTGGCCGCTCTCGACAAAACCAAAGTACCAGTTCAACTTGCTTTGCAAGGCCAGCAAATGCTCACGTTCATCAGGCCAGTCCCACGAGTCGAGGATCGTCAGGACAACGCTGCCCGATACAGGTTCAGTGCCGACAGCGTTAACCACGCTTGGATTCTCAAGTCCCAGCCTTGGCATTTTTAACGCATGGTGGTTGCACTGGTCCTGGGTTCAGCCGGAGCCTCGGATGAACTTTATTGGCTCTACTAGATATGTCAGTAAGAGATCATCCAAACAAATATATATATATATTAATGTTTCAATTACACCTACAATTAGTTGGCTTTGTAAGAGGGGGAAATTAGCCGAACGCGGCTTTTTTGGCATTTCCCTAACCTGAATGTTGCACAAACCACCGCCGCAGCTTCACTTTTCCGATGCAGAACCTTTTCAACTTGAATCGGAATGTCGCGGGCAATGGCACCCCTACCCAATTGAACGGGACAGTCAATGAAGCGGTTTGAAGGTTGAAGTTTGGCGGCGTGTGGTCGATTCTCGGCAGACCGGACGTGACCCCGTCAGGACGAGTTTAGCGTCGTTGCCGGCCTCGA
>NZ_WHJF01000253.1:0-1857 GCF_011682185.1 Massilia genomosp. 1 | reverse complement strand
AAATGAGATTAGCCATGATTCCGCCGCCGTAACCGATCAGATTTCCTCCGATATCACCAAAAAGCGATGAAAAATCGTGCTCTCCTGATGTCGGCCAGTTCGGAAAAATCGTTTTGCAATTGGCTCTGATTGTAGCCAGCCACCAATACGACAGCAGTGACCAAGGGAAGGGCGAGGGTATTGATGCGGACAGAGATACTCAGTTTCAATCGCGTCCCCGAAATGCCAAGTACCAGCGGCCTATTCCGCCGGTATAATCCGCAGATTACCTAAGGCAACGTCAATTTTGTGTGAACGAGGTGTTAATTTTTCGTTAAATTTCCGTGAAACGAATATAGCAGCATGTCCCCCCTTCCGCCGCACTGTTGACTAAAAATTCAGCATGCATAAACTGGCATATGCGTTTAACCAGAGCCAGTCCTAAGCCGGTTCCTTCGGAGCCCCGCATCTTTGCCGATGCGGCAGGGTTGTTCAACATAGATAGCACGGCATCGGGCAACCCGCGGCCAGTGTCGGAAACAGAAATTGTCGGGGCGTCGAGGCGTACTGTTACCTGGCCCTCGTCGGTGTACAGGCAGGCATTGCGTATCAAATTGCCGATTGCAGCAGACAGCAGGCGGACTGGCGCATGCACGAAAAAATCCTCTCCGCCGGAAAAGGTCAAGACGATCGGCTTGGCGCCAATCAAGCCTTGGTAGCGCGCGACCTCTTCTCGCGCAAGCTGCGCCATCGAAAGCGGCTCCGATTCGATGAGGTCGGGCGAACGCGCTAGCAGCAAGAGTACCTCAACGCTGTCCGACGCGTCTTTCGCGGCGCGCACGATACGCTCTGCTGGGGCGTGCAAATGCGGCTGGCCGTACGTGGCCTCGACTAGTATTTCCCCGGCACCCGCAATTACGGTCAAGGGCGTGCGCAATTCATGGCTGACATCTCCAGTAAAGCTGCGTTCCCGTTCCAAGAAAACCTGTAATTCCGCAGTGTGGTTAGCAAAGGCGCGGGCTAGGATGCCCAATTCGTCCTTATTATTCTGCAAGGGTAATTCGGCTCGGCGTTCTTTCACTGCCGCCGACAGTTCGGCAATTGGCCCGACGACGCGCTGTCCCACGAAATGCCCCAGCAAGAGCGACATGGCGATGAAAACGAAAAGGCCAACTAGCAGCAGGCTATAGACCGCCAGTTCCACGTCCTCATAATCGGATGCATGATCGACCACGACGAATGGGCCGGTAGCATCGCGTCCGGCAAAGACATGCAGCCCTATGCCGTCGACCGTCACGTCGTGCACACCTGAAGGCAAATCGCGCAGGGACTGGGGAATCGACTGGCCGTGATTAAAGCTCACGCCTGCCGGCATTTCGACCGGAAGTTTACCGGCATGACGAGGCGATGCCCAAGCCGCTATATCTTTAAGACGCTCATCAACCAAGCGCGATTCGATCCCTTCCACGACGATGACAGCGGCAATTGCGAACAGGATGCAGGTGCCCAGCGAGAAGAGCAGATAGGCGCGTACGATGCGCCGACCGAGGGAGTGAAAGTGTTGAGGCATGACTGGAGCTCGCCGTGAAGGAAGCAGCAAGTCTACAGTAAGCGTGATTTCTATCTCACATTCACCTTGCGCAAAAAGCCGTAAAATTCGCTCCAATTCGATAGTCTGAAAAACTGACTCTTGCGAAAAGGGCCTTCAATTGGGGCACTTTCAAGGAGATGGCATCGGATCGTCTCGCCCTTGGCCAGCAATCTACCGGACTTAAGCCTGTCGATTTTTTTACGATTGAACGTCGAAATCGCTTGACAAGATGACCGCTTCGCGCGGCCGCCGCCCTGCACGCGAGGTTTTTTTTCGCGTGCAGGGCG
>NZ_WHJF01000252.1:0-1863 GCF_011682185.1 Massilia genomosp. 1 | reverse complement strand
AGGCTGCGCCGAAGCGCCGTAGTGTGGTCGCTGTTGAGGCTGAGGCGCCGAATGATGTTGCCCGGTTCCAGCCGATCCGTTTTCTGGGCCAGTATCACGACACCGAGACGGGCTTGAACTACAACCGCTTCCGCTACTATGATGCGGACTGTGGACGATATGTTTCGATTGATCCGATCGGCTTGAATGGAGGCGATAACTCCTATCAATATGCGCCGAATCCTGTAAGTTGGGTGGATCCGTTAGGTCTTGCCAAATGCCCTTGTGAACTTGCGGACAAAGTCCAAAAAGCAGCTCAACAAGGGAGAATGCGGGAAACTGGCGACTATCATGGGCGACTTGGGAGAGAATTGGAGTTGGATATACTTTCGTCGCCCGAAGGAATTTATCACGCAAAGAACGGAAGCTTAGTTTTTCACAAAGACGGAAATATTGTTTTGGTCGAAGGACCTGCGACTGGCTCTATAAAGGGGCAGGTAAAAACAAGTTATGGAAAAGACGGTGCAAGAGGGAAAAGCGGTGCTGCAATATATGGGGGCTCAATAACTGACCCGGGAAAACCCGTAACTGCTCAAATGATTCTTGATGGAAAAATTCCTAAGCCAGACGGCGGTTTCATGCCTGCCGCAACAAGGATTAAATCAAATGAATAAGTATTTCTTAACGAAAAATATTGAGATAGAAATCATTCCTACTTCAAATCCATTTAGCGAGACTAATTTTTTCTTTGGTTCCGGTGGGTTATTCGCCGCAGCTGGAAAATTTCTTACGCAGGACAATGGAACCATAAATACCCTTACTTCCGAAAGTATAGGAAGCGAAGGCTGGTATACCGAAGCTTCGGACTTTTTTAGGTTTTACGATTCAGGTCAGCTACATTCAATAATATTAAAGGTAACTGAAGAAAACTTAACATTTAATTCTCTTATTCCGCAACCTCAAGACGGATATTTTTCAATGAGGCTTTCCACGGAAAAAGAGTTTTTTATTGTCCCCCCTCAAATGTATCGATGTTTCAATTCCTCTCGGCGGAAATTATTCTGCTTTACAGAAAATACTCCACCAAAAACCGTCCTTAAAATTACAGCAAATTTATCTTTAATGTTTGATAACAATAATATATTTTCTGGATGGATTTTTCATAACCCTCTAGAAAATATCACAGCGGCCTTTCAAGGAAAAAAGGATTTAGACGAGGTGGACAACAACACCTACAATATTTTTTCTGATTATTTCGAAATTATTAGTAAAAATGAAGCCGCCCTCCACGACGACGACTTTGAAATAGTAGTTAAAAAACTTCTAGATAAAATTGATCCGCCAAGGATTTCCAAAATAAAAGGAAATATAAGGCGAGAGATATTGACAAAAACCCTATTGGATTTAAAGGAAAATTTTCTCGACAGTTGATCCGCCATACCGACCGCTGGAACAACACGACGCACTTCAACTACATAAGGGCGCCTCGAAAAACCCGTCCAGCCGTGGCATCATAGCGACTTCATGTTACTAACCTGATGTCATGATCAAGACGAGTCTGTTTGCCAACCAAGAACGCGAAGCCAAGCTGAACAAGCTGGAGGATGCGCTCAAGGTGATGGAGCAGCATGTCGATTTCGTCGCGCGTAACTGTTCAGCCTGAATGACCAGAGCAATCAAAAGTTGTAAACTCTTGGCAATTGCCGCATCATGTAGGCATGCCACCGAAACCACCTCGTGCCGACCTGACCAAGCTGGTAAGCGGTAGCTGAGCGGCGTTGTAGATCAGCCGTTAAATCTGTGCAGGTCCGAGCGTAGCGGATTGTCGGCGCAATGCTGTTTCCACAGTCGCGGTGTCAGCTGCTCGACCTTCGAGGCGGGATG
>NZ_WHJF01000251.1:0-1865 GCF_011682185.1 Massilia genomosp. 1 | reverse complement strand
CAGGCACGTACATGCGGCGGTCGGCCAATGCCGTCCCAGGAATCGTCAGCGAATTCCTCGATACGCGCCCACTCCAGAACGTAGATAAGGCGCTCAAGTTTCGGCGTCACGACGCCCACTTCTGCGCGCAGTTCCGGCAGCACGTCATATTGAACTGCGTTCCAGCGTTGCATGATCAGAGCGGGTCGGGTAGCATTCATGGTGTGGGCGTTTTGATTAAGCGTTAGAACTAAATCATGCCAGAAATGGGCGCCCACTCCCAACTTTTCGCTTGCGCTGCCAAGCAATTTTCATCCGTTCCGCTAGTTTTGCAAGAGGCTCAAGAGTGATGCCTGAAGCTGTGTGCATTCGCTAACTGACAGGTAACCTGAATTGGATACCTCAAATTCCATGCTGTCCATGTGTTGCGTCGTTTCAGAGCATGGTCGAACTCTTTGGAATAATACCAGAGCTGCGGACTCGTCTCCTTGTTTAGCCAACTGGGCGAGTGCGGGGACGTCCAGTTTTTTGGCTATAGTCGTCTGGACCCTGGCCTGTACCTGTGCGTCGGGGAGTACTGTAGCTGTTGCACCAAAGCGAGGCGGGCAAGGTCTGCGAGCAATGTTTGCCAGTTTCTCCGATGTTGGTCGACGCTGCGCCCTGCTCTCAGCGTTTTGCTTCACAGGTGCCGCAGTATTCGCGTGCTGCGGGTGGGGGAGGGCTTCGCGCTCAAGCCCCTCGCGACTCGTCAAAAACACCGTGGTCGTGACGGCTATCACGAACAATGCAAACGCGACGGCGGCCAGTTTCATTCGTTGGGGCATATGGCCTCTCTTTTCGCTGCAAGTATGGTCCCGAAAAAGCACTGCAAAGCCTATGTGGTCCCGCGCTACACCCAAAGTGACACTCTACCTTGCTGACATATTGAGAATCTCACAAGGAAAGTGCGGCCAATGCCGTACAACTGGTGCGCCCATTTAGATGTATTCGAATACCGGTAGCGAACTGTATAGCGTGGTGCCGGGCTGTGGGCAGAGAAGTGCAGTGATACTCCTCCTACCCATGGTAACGTGCTAAATCTGCACATTTAGCACGCTGCTTTGCAGACCTTGTTATTGTTGGGCCAGCAAGTTGCTCGAGCTGAACACACCATGTGATAAATATCGCCATTTTCCATTCGCACAGGTGCCATTTGTCCATCTATGGGGTCAGGTGGGGGAAATGGAATCGGGATTTTTGGGCGGCCGCCGCCGCCACCACCACCATCGCCGAAACTTCCGCCGCCGCCTCCCATCCCACCGTCATACGGGTCTTCACAAAATATTGGTTGGAGGCGGCCGTTCCCGTCGACGCAATCATTTTTGTCGCGGCGAGGGGTTGCCCGTGGCTCGGCACTAGGTTTAATATGCACGGCCGAACTTTCGGAACCAAAAAGGGCCAACACTTTTGCTATCTGGTCTTGCGATAATTCGCGTTGAAGGTCCTCGAAACCAAAGCTGGTCAGGCCTTTTTCATTAAAAGTGAGCGTGGCAATGAACCGCGCCCTTGCCGCTGGCGAAAGCAGATTGAGCGCATTGGATTTTGGTGGAATTATTTGCAAATAGCGCTCCAAGTCTTCCTTGGATTTAATTGGTGCTATTGCTTGAGATAATGCTTCGCGCGCAAATAGTGCTTTTTTTTCTTCAGCGGCGGGCCGCTGAATTGGACCGGAATGTACAGTGGTTGCGGTTAAAGCAACGGCGCAGACCACCAAAGCGCCAGAGCCAATTGCAAAATGATTTTTCCGAACTGGCCGACATCAGGAGAGCACGATTTTTCATCGCTTTTTCGTGATATCGGAGGAAATCTGATCGGTTACGGCGGCGGAATCATGGCTAATCTCATTT
>NZ_WHJF01000250.1:0-1870 GCF_011682185.1 Massilia genomosp. 1 | reverse complement strand
TACCAATGTCGAATTGACGGCGGAGACCGAGCATATTCACCTGACGGCCAGCACCGATATCACGTTGCAGGTGGGCAGCAGCAAGATCGAGATGAAAGCGGACGGCACCATCACCATCAGCGGTGTGCACGTCAAGGTGATAGGCAGCACCAAGATTGATTTGAACAGTTAAAGCAGTTCTTGTGCGAGCCGTCCCCTACGCCCTGAGCGTACGGGACGGCTCGCCGCATCGTGCCGGCCTCGACTCCGAATCTCCAGCCCTTCTGCCGCGCAGCCGCATGGCGGTGCCCGGCTACCCATGCCAAAGCAAAAAATCCCAGAGTGGAACCTGGGCACATCAAACAAGGAACCCAGTAATGCACTACCAAACCAATCATGCAACGTTCGAGCTGCCGGCGCAGCTCAAGGACAAGACGATGCACATGTTCACGCTCAACGACAATGGTCCGAGCGAATTCAGTGTCGTCATCTCGCACGCCCCAGCGCAAGCCGAGGATACGCTGGCGAATTTTTCCGAGCGTCTGCTGGCTGAACTAGGCAAAGCCCTGCCGGACTTCCACTTCGGTGGTTCGATCGAGCGCATGATCGACGGTACACCGGCCATCGAGCTGACCTATCGCTGGCGTAGCGAAAGTAACTTCATGCACCAGTGCCAGGTCATTACCTTGCTGCCTGGCGCCGAAGAGGGCAGCCAGCAAGCCATGCTGATCGCCGCCACCTGCCTCCAAGCGTTCAGCGTGGAGTGGAAGGCGGCTTTCGACGGCATGCTCGATAGCTTTAAGCTGCGCCACAAGACGGTGCAGGCGGGTGGCGACGGTGCCGGTGTAGTGGCGTCGATGGAGCCGACCATCTTTGCGCTGTCGGAGCGGCGCCGGACCTTGCAAGTATTTGCCAGCGCGGACGATGCATGCCACAAGGTCGACGCGCGCGAAGTGGAGCAGGACGCCTGGGCCTTCTTCAACGCCGCCGGCGTACCCTTGCACGCAAATTTCTTGGTACCTAACACCGGCACGCTGTGGCGCAAGGCGGGCAGTTACACCTTGGAGGCTCGCCCGGAACGTGGCGCACCAGGCTTGCGCGAGCGAATGCACTTGGCCACCATCTTCGTGGCAGGTTCTCCGGAAGTACGTCTGTCTAGCATTGCCGAGGTACAGGCGATGCTCGGCCAGAGCGCGAGGGCCTAGTCATGCCACAAGCAGCACGTCTGGGCGACCCAATCGGGCATAGTCCCACCATGGATTGGCTGATAAAAGGGGCATTGGCTGGCGCAGCCGCTGTGGCAATTGGCGTGTTTGTTCTCGGAACCGGCGGCTTGGGCGCGATTGCGTTGACTGCGGTCGTTGGCGGCGCAGTGGCCGGCGGCGCAGGCATCGGTGAGATGCTCAGCACGATGAGCTTTGCGCCAAAGGAAGTGTGCGGCAAGATCATTCCTCCATGTTCTGCAAATGTATTCATTAACGGCCGTGCGGCGGCGCGCGCGCATGTCGACTTGGCGGCATGCACCAAACACCCGCAAGTGCCGTTGCCGATTTCCAGCGGCAGCGCGACGGTCTTCATCAATGGTTTTCACGCCGCCAGGGTTAGCGATACAATCCAGTGCAGTGCCGTCATTACCGATGGATCGGCAAACGTCTTCATTGGCGGAGCAAGCTTTCAGACCGATGTTAACACGCCAGAAAATCTGGTGCCGCCGGCGGTTCACGTCGGCCTATTTGTTCTGGGTGCAGGATCGGCCTTAGTTCTGGCCATATCGTTATACACAACTCAGCCGTGCCCCTCGCGCATCGACTGTAATGCAGTGGCCACATCCATCACGCGCTGCAATCCTTGCCAGATCGTCTTTACGCCGGGTTCGCCGTCGCTCTTGCGT
>NZ_WHJF01000024.1:0-76638 GCF_011682185.1 Massilia genomosp. 1 | reverse complement strand
CCTCATGCACGAGCTTCCTCGCCAACTGCATGCGCTTGCTACTGCATTCGGCCGCCTATATCCTGCACCAGCAACTGCGCACCCAGGCACTGCGGCACACCGCGCTGTCGCAGGCGCAGCCTTCGACCGTCATCTCCAAGCTGTTCAAAATCGCCGTGCAGGTTCGGCAGTACAAGAACAAGATCGTTCTTCATCTGCCGAGCGCGTGCCCGGTCAAACATCTGCTGCGGACACTGACCGAACGACTGTATCTGTCGAGGCCGGCAGCGACGCTAAACTCGTCCTGACGGGGTCACGTCCGGTCTGCCGAGAATTGACCACACGCCGCCAAACCTCAACCTTCAAACCGCTTCATTGAATGTCCCGTTCAATTGGGTAGGGACGCTATCGCCCGCGACATTCCGATTTAAGTTGAAAAACTCCGGCATCGGAAAAGTGACGCTGCGGCGGCGGTTTATGCAACATTCAGGCTAGCAGCCCGCGCGAGAGGTGTAGAATCGTCCGGCAAGCCAACCACAACAACAAAATCCGGAGACTCCCATGGACCAAGCACCCCAGGCGCGCGCCATCGACACCTTGCTCGCCAAATACAGCGAAAGCCACCTGAACCACACCAACGAGCTGATCCACTTCGTCTGCGTGCCGGTGATCGTGTTCACCCTGCTCGGCATTATCTGGTGGATCCACCCGTTCGCGGCCGTGGCCGTCACCGTGCTGTCGCTGTGCTATTACTTCCAGTTATCAAAACCGTTCGCGGCCGGCATGCTGGCCATGTCGGCCCTGATGCTCGGCCTGCTCAGCCTGATGCCGCCGGCCACCGTGCTGCCGCTGTCGCTGGCCATTTTCGTGCTGGCCTGGATCGGGCAGTTTATCGGCCACAAGATCGAGGGCAAAAAGCCTTCGTTCTTCGACGACCTGCGCTTCCTGCTGATCGGCCCCTTGTTCGTGCTGAGCTTCCTGTACCGGCGCCTCAACCTGGCCTGGTAATCGATTGCCCGCGTTGATGGCGAATCGAGGATGACGGGCAGGAAGTTGCGAATCACCGTATACTTTCCGCATGTCATCTCCACTCCTCTTCGCGATCGCGGCCCTGATCTGGGGCTCCACCTTTTTTGCCATCACCTTGCAGCTGGGCGAAGTCGCGCCCGCGGTGTCGGTGGTGTACCGCTTCGGGCTGGCCTCGGCCACCCTGTTCGCCTGGTGCCTGGTGCGCGGCGACAAGCTGCGCCTGCCGTGGCGCGCCCAGCGCTGGGTGATGTTGCAAGGATTTTTCACCTTTGCCCTGTCCTACCTGTGTACCTATGGTTCAGAGCAATACCTGGTGTCGGGCCTGGTCGCCGTCCTGTTCGCGCTGATGGTGTTCTGGACCCCGATCTGCAGCCGCATCGCCTTCGGCACGCCGATTTCCTGGCGCACCTGGGCGGCCGGCCTGATCGCCATCGTCGGCGTGACGATGCTGTTCTACAACTCGATTGCCGGCGCCTGGAAAGAGATCGCCGGCGGCGGCAGCGGCCACTTCCTGCTCGGCCTGATACTGGCCCTGGTCGCCACCATTGCCAGCTCGGCCGGCACGGTGGTGGTGGCCAAGGTGCGCGAGCAATCGTCGAACCTGATGCTGACCATGGCTTGGTCGATGTTCTGGGGCACCGCGATGGTGGCCGCCTGGGCGCTCGCCAGCGGCCAGCCATTCGTGCTGCCGGCCGCGCCGCGCTACTGGATGGCGCTGCTGTACCTGTCGCTGTTCGGCTCGGTGATCGCCTTCCATGCCTACTTCACCCTGATCAACCGCATCGGCTCGGCAAAAGCCGTGTATATCGGCGTGGTGACACCCGTCATTTCCGTGCTGCTGTCGATCCAGCTCGAACATTACCGGCCCGGCCCGGTCGAATGGCTGGGCATGGCCGTGTGCTTGGCCAGTGTCGCCTGGGCACTGCGCGCGCCGGCCGTCCCGGCGTCCTCTTCCGCTTCAACCCAACCCGCGCCAGCAGCGAGCCTGGCCGCCATTCCCGAGGTTCCATGACTACCGATAACAATTTCAGCATCCGCCCGGCGCAACCGTCCGACGTCGCCCACATTTACGGCATGATCGTCGAGCTGGCCGTGTTCGAAA
This sequence comes from Massilia genomosp. 1, assembly GCF_011682185.1. Classification (NCBI taxonomy): domain Bacteria; kingdom Pseudomonadati; phylum Pseudomonadota; class Betaproteobacteria; order Burkholderiales; family Oxalobacteraceae; genus Massilia; species Massilia genomosp. 1. The sequence goes on along the minus strand of NZ_WHJF01000024.1, from coordinate 74,528 downwards.
AACTCGAGCACCTGGTGGTGGCCACCGAAGCGCAATTGCACGACGCCCTGTTCGGCCCGCGGCCATCGTGCGAAGCGCTGGTCGGGGTCGAGGGGGAGGAAGTCGCCTGTTTCGCCTTGTTCTTCCACAATTTTTCCACCTTCCTCACGCGCAAGGGCCTGTATCTGGAAGACTTGTACGTCAAACAAGTTCATCGCGGCAAAGGCTACGGCAAGCAGATGCTGGCCGCGCTGGCGCAACTGGCGCTGCAACGCGAGTGCGGACGGTTTGAATGGTCGGTGCTGGACTGGAACGAGAACGCCATCAACTTTTACCAGAGCGTGGGTGCGCAGATCTTGCCGGACTGGCGCATCTGCCGCGTCGACGGCGAGGCGCTGGGCAAGCTTGCGGCGGCCTGAAAAAGAAAAAGCCCACGGGATAACATCACCGTGGGCAAACCCATCTTTTTAGGATGGGGAGGGGAGACTGGAGACAATCTACGGCTTCACTATAGTTGCCGCTTGCAGCGAACTGGCCGGGCTTTACAATTGCTTACCTCTGTTTAGTTACGTAACTTGTTGTAAGCAATTATTACCTTCTGCCGAAAGGCGGACTTGACGCGGCGCAAGCGCGCGGCGCAAGCGCGCGGCGCAAGCGCGCAGCACTAAGCGCGGCGCACGATCAAGCGTTCTCCCGCTTCAAACAAGCCCTGCGTCAACAAAGCCAGCAGCGCCGCCGGAATCGCGCCGGCCAGCAGCATATCGTTATCGTTGAGCGCAAGGCCGATCGTGATGCGCTCGCCAAAGCCGCCCGCGCCGATAAAGGCCGCGATCGTCGCGGTGCCCACGCTCATCACCGCCGCCGTCTTGATGCCGGCCAGGATCACCGGCAGCGCCAGCGGCAGTTCGATATCGATCAAGGTCGCGCGCCGGCCCAGCCCGAGCGCCTGCGCCGCCGTGCGCAAGCCCTGCGGCACGCCCAACAGGCCGGTGCAGGTATTGCGCACGATCGGCAGCAGCGCGTAGACGAACAGGGCGACTAACGCCGGCACGGTGCCGATCATGCCCAACAGCGGAATCAATATCGCCAGCAAGGCCAGCGAGGGCACCGTTTGCAGCACGCCGGCCAGCGCCAGCACCGTTTGCCGCAGGCGTGGCGCGAAAGCGGCCACGATCCCGAGCGGAATGCCGACCAGGCAGGCCAGGATCACCGACGCCAGCACCAGCAGCACGTGCTGGCGCGTCAGGGTCCACAGGCCGGCGTCGAACATCTTGCTCATCAGGCCCGCGCGCGCGGGAGCGTGTGCGGCGCCGGCCGGGGCCAGCCAGTTCTTGGCCACGTCGGCGAAGGTCTTGCCTTCCAGTTCGACCTGCGCGTTCATGGCGATCATCTGCTCGGCCGTGATGCGCCCTTCCAGTTTGGCGATGGCGCCCCACTGCCCGGGAAAACGCTGCGGCGCGTCGAGCCGGTACAACAGCATGGCGTCGTAGCGCGGAAAATACCCCAGGTCGTCCTTGAGCACGCGCAGGCCGTATTGCCGGATCTTGGCGTCGGTCGAATAGATGTCGATCAGGTCGACCTGGCGCTGCGCCAGGGCCTCGTAGGCGATTCCGTGATCGAGCCCGCGCGGCGTGTGCGGCAAGCCGTAGCGCTGCCTGAGGCCCGGCCAGCCGTCGGCGCGCCCGATGAATTCGTGCGACAGGCCGAGCCCGAGCCCCGGCTGGCGCGCCAGGTCCGACAAGCTCGCCACATCCTTGCTGTCGGCGCGCATGGCCAGCGCGTAGGTATTGTTAAAGCCGAGCGGCACGGCCACGCCCAGGCCCATCGGTTTCAGGGCGGCGCGCATCTGTTCGAGCGAAGCGGGGCTGCTGTTCTTGAGGATTTCGAGCTCGATCGTGCCCCGATATTCCGGGTACACGTCGATGCTGCCGGCCTGCAGCGCGGCCAGCACGATGGCGGTATTGCCCAGACCCTGGCGGTGTTCGGCCTTGCCTTCGGTCGCCGCGGTCTGGGTCAGCACTTCACCCAGGATGTACGACTCGGTGAAGCGCTTGGAACCGACGCGCAGGGTGTCGCCGCCGGCCGCCGTGGCGGCGCCCCCGAGGAGCAGCGTAAAGACAGATAGCCAGCGCAAGGCCGTGGCAAAAAAGGTGCGCACGGCACTCTCCCGACAAATTAATCGGGCAAGCTTACCACCGGTTTGCGCAGCACGCCCGCATTGACGACAGCGCGGCAGGGGTTCAAGCCCATCGCGTACGACAGGTCGGCCGGGCGCGCGATGTCCCACAGCGCGAAATCGGCGCGCTTGCCCACCGCCAGCGAGCCGATCTCGGCCGCCATGCCGAGCGCGCGCGCGGCGTGGATGGTGGCGCCGGCCAGCGCCTCCTGCGGCGTCAGGCGCCACAGGGTGCAGGCCATGTTCATCGCCAGCAGGATCGACGTCAGCGGCGAGGTGCCGGGATTGCAGTCGGTGGCCACCGCCATCGGCACGCCGGCTGCGCGCAGGGCCGCCACCGGCGGCTGCACGGTATCGCGCAGGAAGTAGTACGCCCCCGGCAGCAGCACCGCCACCGTGCCGGCCGCCGCCATGGCGTCGATGCCGGCCAGGCTCAGGTGTTCAAGGTGATCGGCCGACAGTCCGCCGAAGCGCGCCACCAGCTCGGCCCCGCCCTGGTCCGACAACTGCTCCGCATGCAGCTTGACCGGCATGCCGTGGCGCCGCGCGGCCTCGAAAATGCGCTCGGTCTGGGCAGTGGTAAAGCCGATCCGCTCGCAAAAGGCGTCGACCGCGTCGGCCAGGCCAAGGGCCGCCAGTTGCGGCAGCATGCGCTGGCAGATCTCGTCCACATACTCGTCGGCGCGGCCGGCAAACTCCGGCGGCAGCGCGTGCGCGCCCAGGAACGTGGCCGACACGGCGACCGGCAGCACCTGCGCCACGCGGCGCGCCGCGCGCAGCATCTTGGCCTCGTCGTCCAGCGTCAGGCCGTAGCCCGACTTGATTTCGAGCGTGGTCACGCCTTCGGCCAGCAGGCTGGCCACGCGCGGAAGGCTCTGGCGCAGCAGCTCGTCTTCGGACGCGGCGCGGGTGGCGCGCACGGTGGACATGATGCCGCCGCCGGCGTTGGCGATGTCTTCATAGGTGGCGCCGTTCAGGCGCGCCTCGAACTCGTCGCTGCGGTTGCCGGCATGGACGATATGGGTGTGGCAGTCGACCAGGCCGGGCGTGAGCCAGCAGCCGCCGCCATCGTGCACGATCCTGGCCGGCGGCGCTTTGGCGCGCGGCCCGAGCCAGGCGATGCGGCCTTCATGCACCGCGACTGCGCTGTCGCGCAATTCGCCGTAGCCCTGCTCCATGGTGGCCAGGTGGACATTGGTAAACAGCGTGTCGTAGACGAACATCGGCTAGTCCTGGTGAAAGTAGATATCGACGATGAAGATCGTCGCCTGGCCCGCTTCCAGCGTCCAGGTGGCGTCGCCATCGAACAGCACCGCATCGTAGCGCACCATGCCGAACCGTTCATCATCGCTGCTCACTTCCAGGCTGTCGCCTTCGGCCAGGAACAGGATCGTCAGGTCGGCGCGCGTGGCAAAGCCGGACATGCCCGACAGGCTGCGCTTGCCCAGCTGGTGGGAGCAGCGCGAGCGGCGCGTCATGACGTTGAAGTCTGTGCTCGGCTGCGCGCCGACGGTGGCGACGACCTGCGCTTCACCGGCAAATTCGAGCATCGGCTCGTCGTCGCTGAGCACAAAACGGCCGTCGCCCTCGATATCGAGCGTCACGCCCGGGCCGTCGACCAGCGCCAGGGTGCGGTCGATGCCGTCGAAGACCGAAAACGGCCCGCTGCTGGCGATGGTGGCCAGGCTGATGCGCCAATCGAAAGAGTCGAGCCCCGCCTGCGGCGGCGAGAGCGCGATTTCGGTGGTGCTGCCGCCGCCGTTTTTCCACGGGGACGCCGCCAGGCTGGCGTAGGGAATCAGGATCGTCATGGTCGTAGCTTGCGCAGTTGGGCGATGGTCTGTTTGTAGCGCTGCGCAATCGCCGTTTGCGCAATGTGCTCGCGATGGCGCACGACCCAGCGGCCGCCCACCATCACATCCCTGACCAGATTATCGTTCCCGCAGAAGATAACACTACCCAGCACATCGTGCGCGCCGATACCGGCCAGATTCGGATGCTCGCTGTCGAGCACCAGCAGGTCGGCCCGTTTGCCCGCCGCCAGCACGCCCACCGGGCGTCCGCTGGCCAGCGCGCCGCCCTGCAAGGCACTTTGCCACAAAAAGTCGCCCACGCGGCGCTGCGCTGGCGAGGCCGCCACGTTGCGCTTCTGGTGCAGCAGGCGCTGGCCGTATTCGAGCCAGCGCAACTCCTCCACCGGCGACTGCGACACGTGGCTGTCGCTGCCGATGCCGATGCGCCCGCCGGCGGCCAGGAATGGCGCGAGCGGGAACAGGCCGTCGCCCAGGTTGGCCTCGGTGGTCGGGCACAGGCCGGCCACGGCGCCGCTGGCGGCCAGCGCCGCGACTTCGCCATCGTCCAGGTGGGTGGCATGCACCAGGCACCAGCGCGCGTCGAGCGCGACCTTGTCCATCAAATAGCGCATGGGGCGCTGGCCGGTCGCCGCCAGGCATTGTTCGACTTCGCCCTGCTGCTCGGCGATGTGGATGTGCAGCGGACGCTCTGCCGGCAGCGCCGCCAGCAGCTCGCCGATCTGGCCCAGCGACGCGGCGCGCAGCGAATGCGGCGCCACCCCGACTTCGACCTGCCTGCCGCGCAAAGGTTCGAGCGCCTCGACGATGCGCAGCACGTCGGCGACGTCGCTGCGAAAGCGCTGCTGCTCGGGCGCGAGCGGCTTCTCGCCGAAGCCGGCGTAGCTGTACAGGACCGGCAGCATGGTCACCCCGATGCCGGTCATGTGCGCGGCGGCGACCACGCGTTCAGCCGTTTGCGCCGGGCGCGGGTAGAGCGCGCCGGCCTGGTCGCGCTGCACGTAATGAAATTCGCACACCGAGGTGTAACCATGACGCAGGCATTCCGAAAACAGCTGCGCGGCGATGGCCTCGATATGCTCGGGCGTGATGTTGTGCGCGAAGCGGTACATCAGCTGGCGCCAGGTCCAGAAGCTGTCCGGCCCGTCGCCGGCGGTTTCGGTCAGGCCGCCGAGGGCGCGCTGGAAGGCGTGCGAATGCAGGTTGACCATGCCGGGCAAGACGATGTCGGCCAAGGGCTGGCCGGCATGCACGGCGCCCGGCGCGACCGTCAGCAAGGTGCCGCCCGCATCCCATTCGAGCAGGACATTGCTCTCCCAGCCGTGCGCCAGCAAGGCGTGGCGCGCGAACAGGGCGGACGGCTCGCTCATTGGCTTGCTCGTTGACTCGCTTACCGGCTCGCTCATGCGCGCACCCATCCCACGGCCGCTTCGGCCAGCTTGCGCAGCAGCGGCTGGACCTCGGCCGCGACCTCCGGCCGGTAGGCGAACGGCGCGCTTTCATCCATGTACAGCACCTGGCACATCTCGAGCTGGATCGCGTGTACGTTGACGTCGGGCTGGCCGTAGTGGCGCGTGATGTAGCCGCCCTTGAAGCGGCCGTTGACGGCGACCGAAAAACGGTCCTGCGCCTGCGCTACCTTGAGCACGGCCTGTTCGAGTCCGGGCGCGCAGGAAGTGCCCTGGGCGCTGCCGAAATTGAGGTCCGGCAGGCGGCCCTGGAAAAAGCGCGGCACCCTTGATGCGATCGAATGCGCATCCCACAGCACCACCTTGCCGTGCAGCGCCAGCAGGCGGTCGATTTCGCCGCGCAGCTGGCGGTGATACGGCTGCCAGTAGCGCACCAGCCGTCCGCGCACGTCGTGCTCGTCGGGCTCGCTGCCGTCCTGGTACAGCGCCGTGTTGGCGAAGGTGTCGACCGGACAAAGCCCGGTCGTATCGAGCCCCGGATACAGGTTGGTGTCTTCGGGCGGGCGATTGAGGTCGATCACATAGCGCGACCAGCGCGCCGCCAGGGTCGAGGCGCCCATCTCCCCCAGGAAGCCATACAAGCGGGCCAGGTGCCAGTCGGTGTCGGGACGGGCCAGCGCGTCGGGCGACAGGCGCGCGGCGATGTCGTCCGGGATGTCGGTGCCCACGTGCGGCATCGACACCAGCAAAGCAATACTGCCCGCCTTGAAGTCAAAATCCATGATCGCCCACCTTTACATTTTTTTCCATGTTGGCTTGCTTAGTTGGCCTGCTTAGTTGGCCTGATTACCAAGTCAAATGTACAGCCCCGCGAACAGCGGCTTGCAGGACGCACTCAACTCGCCGCCCAGCACCATCTGGCGCGCCGCCTCGATATCGGGCGCGAAGAAGCGGTCGGCATCGAAAAACGGCACCTTGCGGCGCAGTTGCTGGTGCACGTGCTCCAGGTGCGGCGAGGAGGTGAGCGGCCGATGGAAATCGATCCCCTGCGCCGCCGCCAGCAGCTCGATGGCGACAATCACCGCCGTATTGTGCGCCATCTCGTCCAGGCGGCGCGCCGCGAAGGTCGCCATGCTGACGTGGTCTTCCTGGTTGGCCGAGGTGGGCAGGCTGTCGACGCTGGCCGGATGCGCCAGCGACTTGTTTTCCGACGCCAGCGCGGCGGCGGTGACGTGGGCGATCATGAAGCCCGAATTGACGCCCGGCTCGCGCACCAGGAATGGCGGCAGGCCGGACAAGGTGGCGTCGATCAGGAGCGCGATGCGGCGCTCGGCCAGGGCGCCGATTTCGGCGATCGCCAGCGCCAGCGTGTCGGCCGCAAAGGCGACCGGCTCGGCGTGGAAATTACCGCCCGAGATGATCTCGCCAGTGTCGGCGAAGATCAGCGGATTGTCGGTCACGGCATTCGCCTCGATCAGGAGGGTGCGCGAGACATTCGCGATCAGGTCCATGATCGCGCCCATGACCTGCGGCTGGCAGCGCAGGCTGTACGGGTCCTGCACGCGCTCGTCGCCGACCAGGTGCGAAGCGCGGATCGCGCTCGACGCCACCAGTTGGCGATAGATGGCGGCGGCCGCGATCTGGCCCGGCTGGCCGCGCACTGCGTGTACGCGCGCGTCGAACGGCGCATCGCTGCCCTTGGCCGCGTCCAGCGACAGGGAGCCGGCCACCATGGCCGCCTCCAGCAAGCGCTCGGTCATGAACAAGCCATGCAGCGCCAGCGCGGTCGAGACCTGGGTGCCGTTGATCAGCGCCAGGCCTTCCTTGGGGCCGAGCACTACCGGCGCGATGCCGGCCGCCTTGAGGGCGTGGGCCGCTTCCATCAACTCGCCGTTGACGCGCACCTGGCCCACGCCCAGCATGGCGAGCGTCATGTGCGCCAGCGGCGCCAGGTCGCCCGAGGCGCCGACCGAGCCCTTGGCCGGAATGGCGGGCATGATGCCGGCGTTGTACAGCGCGATCAGGGTGTCGATGATGAGCGGGCGCACGCCCGAAAAGCCGCGCGCCAGGCTGCCGATTTTCATCAGCACGATCAGGCGCACCACCGCGTCCGACAGCAGCGCGCCGGTGCCGACCGAGTGCGACAGGATCAGGTTGCGCTGCAGTTCTTCCAGCTTTTCGTCGGGAATGCGGGTCTTGGCCAGGATGCCGAAACCGGTGTTGATGCCGTAGGCGGCGTCGCCTTTGGCGACGATGGCGTCGACCGCCGCGGCCGAAGCCAGGATGGCCGGGTAAGCCGATGGCGCCAGCGTCAGCGCGCCCGGGGCGGCCCAGACGGCGCGCAGGTCGGCCATGCTCATGGCGCCGGGAGTGAGGATCCAGCCTTGGTTCGAAGTCGTGTTCATGTTTGCTCTGGTCAGATATGCGTGGGTCGGAATGTTGTCCGTTACGGAAGCATCGGCAGGTTCAGGCCATTGCGCTTGGCGCAGGCCAGCGCCGTCTCGTAGCCGGCGTCGGCGTGGCGCATGACGCCCGAGCCGCTGTCGTTGACCAGCACCCGCGCCAGCCGCTTGGCGGCGGCGTCGGTGCCGTCGGCCACGATGACCACGCCCGAATGCTGCGAGTAGCCCATGCCGACCCCGCCGCCGTGATGCAGCGAGACCCAGGTGGCGCCGCCGGCGGTATTGAGCAGCGCGTTCAGGAGCGGCCAGTCGGAGACGGCGTCGGTGCCGTCGCGCATGGCTTCCGTTTCGCGGTTCGGGCTGGCCACCGAGCCGGTATCGAGGTGGTCGCGGCCGATGACGATGGGTGCTTTCAGCTCGCCCGTGCGCACCATTTCATTGAAGGCCAGGCCGGCGATGTGGCGCTCGCCCAGGCCCAGCCAGCAGATGCGCGCCGGCAGGCCCTGGAAGGCGATGCGCTCGCGCGCCATGTCGAGCCAGTGGTGTACCTGTTTCTGCTCCGGGAACAGCTCCTTGATCTTGGCGTCGGTCTTGTAGATATCTTCCGGATCGCCCGACAGCGCCACCCAGCGGAACGGACCGCGCCCTTCGCAGAACTGCGGGCGGATGTAGGCCGGCACGAAACCGGGAAAGTCGAAGGCGTTCGCCACGCCCTGGTCCTTGGCCACCTGGCGGATGTTGTTACCGTAATCGACCGCCTTCACGCCCATGTTGTGGAAGTCGAGGATGGCCTGCACATGCACCGCGCACGATGCTTGCGCCTCGGCGCTCAGGCGCGCGTGCTGCGCCGGGTCCTTCTGGGCGGCCTTCCACTGCTCGACCGTCCAGCCACGCGGCAGGTAACCGTTGATCAGGTCATGCGCCGAGGTCTGGTCGGTCACCATGTCGGGCACCAGGCCGCCGGCCTTGGCGCGCCGCACCAGCTCCGGCAGCACGTCGGCCGCGTTGCCCAGCAAGCCGATCGACACCGCTTCGCGCGCCGCCGTGTGCTGGGCGATCAGCGACATGGCGTGGTCGATATCGGTGGCCTGCTTGTCCAGGTAGCCGGTGCGCAGGCGGAAGTCGATGCTGCTTTGCTGGCACTCGATATTGAGCGAGACCGCGCCGGCGAAGGTGGCCGCCAGCGGCTGCGCGCCGCCCATGCCGCCCAGGCCCGCGGTGAGAATCCAGCGTCCGCCCCAGTCGCCGCCGAAATGCTGGCGGCCTGCCTCGGCGAAGGTTTCGTAGGTGCCCTGCACGATGCCCTGGGTGCCGATATAGATCCAGCTGCCGGCGGTCATCTGCCCGTACATGAACAGGCCCTTGCGGTCGAGTTCATTGAAGTGCTCCCAGTTGGCCCACCTGGGCACCAGGTTCGAGTTCGCGATCAGCACGCGCGGCGCGTCGGGGTGGGTCTGGAACACGCCGACCGGTTTGCCGGACTGGATCAGCAAGGTCTGGTCGTCTTCCAGTTCGCGCAGGGACGCCAGGATCTGGTCGTAGCAGGCCCAGTTGCGGGCCGCGCGGCCGATGCCGCCGTAGACCACCAGGTGCTTGGGATTTTCCGCCACCTCCGCATCCAGATTATTCTGGATCATGCGGTAGGCCGCCTCCGTCAGCCAGCTTTTGCAAGAGCGTTCGGTGCCGCGCGGGGCGCGGATCGTGCGGCTGGGGTCGAAGCGGGGATCGTCATCGAAACTGCTCGGATCGGTGGTCATGGCATCTCCTTCAAGAGTTTAGGGGCAGGCGCGTGCGCATCCGCCACGCGAACCGTGCAGCTTCAAAGTCTAAGTTGTATATACAACCAAGTCAAATCATTTATGCGCCCGTGCGCGCCCCCTTCCAGGCTTACTCTTTCTTGAACACCTGGCGCCCCCCGACCCAGGTTTGCAGCACGCCGACCTTGTGGATATCGGCTGCCGGCATGGTGAACAGGTCCTGGTCGACGACGATGAAATCGGCCCACTTGCCCTTCTCCAGCGAACCGGTGGATTGTTCCTGGTGGCCGGCGTACGCCGCGTCGAGCGTAAAGCAGCGCAGCGCTTCCTTGACCGTCATGGCCTCGTTGGCATACCAGCCGGCCGCCGGCTGGCCGGCCGCGTCCTGGCGCGTGACGGCCGCGTGGATGCCGAAAAACGGGTTGGACGACTCGACCGGGAAGTCCGATCCGCAGGCGATGCGCGAGCCCTGCTTAAGAAAAGTGCGCCAGGCGTAGGCGCCCTTGATGCGCTCCGCGCCGACGCGCTGTTCGGCCATGTTCATGTCGGAGGTGGCGTGGGTCGGCTGCATCGACGGCACGATGCCGATGGTCTTGAAGCGCGCGATATCGGCCGGGGCGACGACCTGCGCGTGCTCGATGCGGTGGCGCAGGGCGGCGCCGCCCTTGCCTTTGTAGCGTGGGATCAGCTGCTGGTAGCCGTCCAGGATCTGGCGGTTGCCGGCGTCGCCGATGGCATGCACGTTGACCTGATAGCCGCGCCGCATGGCCTTGTCCATCATCGCGTACATATCGGCGTTCGGGCGGAACAGCAGGCCGTGCGACCTGGGCTCGTCGCTGTAGGGGGCGATCAGGGCGGCGCCGCGGCTGCCCAGGGCGCCGTCCGAATACAGCTTGACCGCGCGCAGCGCATACAGGTCGTTGGCGTAGGTCTTGAGCGGGCCTTTGGCCGAGAGCTGGTCGAAGTCGGCGCCGACATCGCCGATCATGCCGTACACGCGGGCGCTGAGCTTGCCCTGGTCGGCGTAGCTGCGGTAGAGCGCATCCTGGCTGGCGTTGATGCCCGCATCATGCACGCTGGTCAGGCCCATGTGCGCGATCTGTCCGAGGGCGCGCTCGAGGACCACCCGCGCCTGGGCGTCGGACTGCTTGGGCAGGACCTTGGCGACCAAGTCCTGGGCGGCGTCGATCAGCACACCGGTGGCATTGCCGTCGGCGTCGCGCACGATCTTGCCGCCGGCCGGATCGGGCGTGTCTTTGGTGACGCCGCCCAGTTGCAGGGCGCGCGTATTGGCCCAGCCGGCGTGGCCGTCGACCCGTTCGAGCCAGATGGGGCGGTCGGCGACGGCGCCATCGAGTTCGGCGGCGGTGGGGAAGCGGCCCAGCTTCCAGATTTCCTGGTTCCAGCCGCGTCCGCGCAGCCAGGCGTGCGAGGGGTTGGCGCGGGCGTACCCGGTGGCCGCTGTGAGGGCGTCGGCCAGGGTGGCGCTGCCGGCCAGGTCGAGCTGGGTGAGCATCTCGCCGAGGCCGAATACATGGCCGTGGGCGTCGATCAGGCCGGGGAGGACGGTTTTGCCCTGCAGGTCGATATGGCGCGCCTTGGGCGCCTTGGTGCGGGTGTGGGCGGCGCTGCCGACGGCCAGGATGCGGCCCTTGTCGTCGAAGGCCAGGGAAGTGAAGCGCAGCAGCTCATTGCGGCTGTTGAGGGTGTAACCGTTGGCGTTATCGAGGACGGTGTCCGCCTGCGCCGGCGCGAGCGCCCCGACGGCGGCGAGGAAGGCGAGGCAGCACTGCAAAGGGATCGGGCGCATCATTTCTCCATTCGGTGGGCAAGACCAAAGTGTAGCGCGCTTTGTCTGGCCGTCAACTTGTTGCTTGACCGGTCTCCCACCGGGGTCAGAGCTTTTATTAGCAACTAAATTCTCGATTGCATGCCTTTGTTTTTACGGGGGTCAGAGCATTAATTAGCAATAAAGTCGCACCCAATTGATGCAACGCCATAGTCGAGCCGCCTCAAGCGATACGCTGATTCGGCCCGTTTATGCCCAACCTTCTTCCATGAGTGCCTTATGCCGCGCAGACCCCGCTTGACCATTCCCAACATCCCGCTTCACATCATTCAGCGAGGCAATAATCGCCTGCCCTGCTTTTTTACTGAAGCGGACTATCTTGTGTATCTCGACATGCTCCGTCTTTCCGCGCAGCAGGCAGGATGTCGTGTGCATGCATATGTACTGATGACCAACCACGTGCATTTACTGGTATCTCCGCAGTCATGCTCATCGCCCGCCATCATGATGAAGGCGCTGGGGGAGCGCTACGTTCCGTATGTCAATCGGCGTCGTAGCCGCACCGGGACGCTGTGGGAGGGACGATATCGGTCATGCCTGGTCCAGGACGCTCAATATTTGTTTGTATGTCAACGCTACATCGAACTGAATCCAGTGCGGGCTGGCATGGCGACTCACCCGCTGGACTACCGGTGGTCGAGTTATCAAGCGAACGCTTACGGGGAAAGAAACAATATTATCGAACCACACATCCTCTATGATGCCCTCGGAGCCGAGCGGCTCGAACGCGAACTCAGGTATCGCGCACTGTTCGAGGAAGAAATGCCTTGGAAAATGGTCGACCAGCTACGCCATGCAACTCATCAGAACGCCGTTTTTGGAAGCGAGGAGTTCATTGAACAGATGGCGATTGCCAGCGAAAACGATGTAATGCCACGGCGGAGAGGGCCGCATCAGGACTAGTCTGCGGACAACTATTTCGAATAAATGCTCTGACCCCGGTTATAAGAGTTTTGATCACGACCGTAGGAATAAAATGGAACAGGAGCAAGAATTACTAATTAAAGCTCTGACCCCGGTTGTAGGACTATTCGGCGTCGTGGAAGATGATGCCGAGCGTGTGGCGTTGCCCGGAGCGCAGGCGGCTGACGCCGTGGCGCATGGCGACGCGGTACACGCCGCGCGTGCCGTTGACCGGCCTCTGGTTCACCGGAAAAATCACGGCGTCGCCCTGCCCCAGCCCCACGACTTCGACCCGCGATTGCATGCGCGGACGCTGTTCGGTCAGCACGAATTCGCCTCCCGTGAAGTCTTCCCCCGGCCGCGACAGTAACACCGCCACTTGCAAGGGAAACACGTGCGCGCCGTACAGGTCCTGGTGCAGGCAGTTGTAGTCACCCTCGCCATAGCGCAGGATCAGCGGCGTGGGCCGCTCCTGACCGGCCGCGTGGCAGCGCGCCAGAAACTCGGCATGCCGCGCCGGAAAACGCGCGCCGAGCCCCATCGCTTCATGCCAGCCGTTGGCAATGCGCGCCAGCGGTTTATACAGCGCTGCGCGCAGCGCGGCGAGGCCTTCGGGCAGCGGATACGCAAAGTAGCGGTACTCGCCGCGCCCGAAGCCGTGCCGCTCCATCACCACCCGGCTGCGGTAGCGCGCCTGGTCGTCATACGCGCCGGCATAGGCGCGGCAAGTCGCGCCGTCGAGCATGCCCTTCACGACCGCGCAGCCGTGCGCATCGAGCTCGATGCCGACCCGGCCCCAGTCGAGCGCGTCAACGCCGGGATTCACGCCCCACCCCCGCCTTCGCTCTCGCGATCGAGCAGGATGCGCTTGCGCTCGACGCCCCAGCGGTAGCCGGACAGCGCGCCGTCCGTGCGCACCACCCGGTGACAGGGGATGGCGACGGCCACCGGATTGGCGGCGCAGGCGCCGGCAATGGCGCGCGCGCCGGTCGGCATGCCGATGCGCGCGGCCAGTTCGGCGTAGCTGACGGTCTGCCCGGCCGGGATCTCGCGCAGGGCTTGCCATACGCGCTGCTGGAAGGCGGTGCCGCGCACGTCGAGCGGCAGGTCCAGTCCCACGCCGGGCGCTTCGACCAGGCCGACCACGCGCGCGACTGTCGCCTCGAAGCCCGCATCGGCGCCACGCAGGTCGGCGGCGGGGAAGCGGTCCTGCAGGTCGCGCGCCAGCAGGTCGGGATCGTCGCCGATCAGGATGGCGCAGATGCCTTTGTCGGTGGCCGCGACCAGGATCGCGCCGAGCGAGCAGGCGCCGATGGCGAAGCGGATCACGGCGCCGCTGCCGCCCGCGCGCCAGGCGGTGGGGGTCATGCCGAGGCGCGCGGGGGCGCTGGCGTAAAAGCGCGCGCTGGAGTTGTAGCCGGCCGCGTAGATCGCTTCGGTGACGCTGGCGGCGCCGGCCAGCCCAAGATCGACCCTGCCGGCGCGACGCGCGGCCGCATACGCCTTGGGGGTGATGCCGGTGTGCTGCTTGAAGATGCGGTGGAAATGAAAACGGCTCATGCCGCAGGCGCCGGCCAGGCTGTCGAGGTCGGGCTCGGCGTCGCTGGCGTCGATCAGGCGGCAGGCGTGCGCCACCATCCGCGCGTGGCGCTCGGCCAGCGGCGGCTGGTCGGGTTTGCAGCGCAGGCAGGGACGAAAGCCGGCCCGCTCGGCGTCGCCGCCGCTGGCGTGGAAGGCGACGTTGGCGCGCAGGGCGGCGCGCGCCCCGCACGAGGGCCGGCAGTACACGCCGGTGGTGCGCACCGAGTAGTAAAAGCGGCCGTCGGCGCCGGCGTCGCGCCGCTGCACGGCGGCCCAGCGCGCGTCGTCGTTGTCGTAGCTTGCGGCCGGATTGTCGGTAACGATTGTGTTCATTGCTGGTTTCATGGCTGTGCTCCCGCTGTGGCCCGCGATCGAGTTCGCAGGCATTCATCGTAGGCGGCGCGGCCCGGGCGGTCATCCCGGCGCTTGCTTTTGAATCCGGGCGCGCGGCCACGGTGCTAAAATCGGTTTTTGAGCCGGCCTTCGGAGAGTAGTTTGGAACAGCAGATTGCGCAAGATACGACGCCGATTTTCCAGCGCATCAAGGATTATCTGCTCGGCGAGATCGCCGCCGGCCGCTGGAAGGAGGGCGATGTGGTGCCGTCCGAGCAAGCCCTGGTGCGCCAGTTCGGGGTCTCGCGCATGACCGCCAACCGCGCCGTGCGCGAACTGACCGCCGAACAGGTACTCACCCGCCGCCAGGGCTCGGGCACCTTTGTCGCTCCGCAAAAATACCAGGCCACGCTGGTCGAGATCAACAGCATCGCCGACGAGATCCGCGCGCGCGGCCACGCGCACCGCAGCAGCCTGCATCTACTCGAAAAGGGCCGCGCCAGCGAGCTGCTGGCGCGCCGGTTCGAGCTGGCGCCCGGCCAGCCGCTGTTCCATTCGGTGATCGTACACTTCGAGAACGAGGCGCCGATCCAGGTCGAGGACCGCTGGGTCAATCCGGCTTGCGCGCCCGAATACCTGGCCCAGGATTTTTCGGCCATCACGCCCAACGAGCATCTGATGAAGGCCGCGCCCTTGCAGAGCGCCAGTTACAGCATCGAGGCCCTGCCCGCCCCGCGCGACATCGCCGGCATGCTGGCGGTCGGGCCGCGCCAGTGCTGCCTGGTGCTCAAGCGGCAGACCAGGGCCCTCGGCCAGGTCGCGTCGGTGGTGACAATGTGGCATCCCGGCCAGCTGTATCAGTTCACCGGCAAGGTCGGCTGAGCGGAACAATCGCACCCGCGCGGCAGAAATACGACACTTTTACCCGCACGATAGGCGAAGATTCCTGTTGGTAAATTCTGCGCGTCAAAAAATGGCTACTATGGAGCTTAGCCTAAACCTCTTCCGATGGCCGCGTCATGCCCGTTCCGACCTCGTTTACCCGCCCCCGCGCCGCGCTGCGCCGCTGGCGTGCGTGCGCGCTGCTGGCGGCGGCGCTGGCCGCGAGCGAGGCGCTGGCGCTCGAAAAGGTGGTGGTGCAGCTCAAATGGCAGCACCAGTTCCAGTTCGCCGGCTATTACGCGGCCCAGGAGCAGGGGTTTTACCGCGAGGCGGGGCTGGAGGTGACCTTGCGCGAGGCCGAGCGCGGCGACGACGCGGTGTCGGCGGTGACCTCGGGCGCGGCCGAGTACGGGGTGGCCAATTCCAATTTGCTGGTGGCGCGCGGGCGCGGCAAGCCGGTGGTGGTGCTGGCGTCGGTGTTCCAGCATTCGCCGGCGGTGCTGCTGGTGCGCGCCGACGCGGCCGGCCAGCCGCAGCTGCCCGCCAGCGGCACCGTGATGATTTCGCCCAACAGCGTGGAGCTGCTGGTGTTCATGAAGAAGTTCGGGGCGCCGCTGGCCAACTATGCGCAAATGCGCCACAGCTACAACGTGGGCGACCTGGCCAACGGCCGGGTGGCGGCCATGTCGGCCTTCAGCACCGACCAGCCTTACCTGCTCGAGCGCGAACATGCGCGCTTCGCCACGCTCACGCCGCGCGCGGCGGGCATCGATTTTTACGGCGACCTGTTGTTTACCAGCGAGGCCGAGCTGCGCGAGCATCCGGCGCGCGCGGCCGCCATGCGCGCGGCCACCCTGCGCGGCTGGGAGCACGCGCTGGCGCACCAGGCCGAGACGGTGGACCTGATCCGCGCGCGCTATCCGCATCGCCTCAGCCGCGAGCACTTGCTGTACGAGGCGCGCGGGATCGTGCCGCTGATCGAGGCCGACATGCTGGAGGCGGGTTACAGCAATCCGGCGCGCTGGCGCGCCATCGCCTCGGCCTACGCCGGCCTGGGCCTGCTGCCGGCCGATTTTTCGCTCGATGGTTTCCTGTACCAGGAGGCGCGGCCCGATGCGCGCCTGGCCTTTCCCGGCGTATTGCCGGCGCTGGCGCTGCTGGCGCTGCTGCTGGTGGCCGCCGCGGCCTGCTTGCGCGCGCACCGCCTGGCGGCCTCGCTGCGCGCCGAACGCGCCCTGCTGGCCGACACGCGCGCGCAACTGGCCGGCAGCGAGAACCTGCTGCGCTTCGCGCTCGATGGCTCGGGCCACGGCGCCTGGGAGTGGACCCAGCACAGCGGCGAACTGGCCTTGTCGGCGCGCTTCAAGGAGTTGCTGGGCTATGCGGCCGATGAATTCGCGGTCGATTTCAACGCCTGGCTGCTGCATGTGCATCCAGAAGACGTGGCGCGCCTGAAGGGCGACCTGTCGGCCTGCCTGAAGTCGCCGGCGTCAAGCAACAATGTGCTGGCGTGCGAATTCCGCATGCGCTGCAAGGATGGCCGCTGGAGGTGGATGCTGGGACGCGGCATCGTGCTCGGCCGCGACGCCGGCACGCCCGCGCTGCGCGTCTCCGGCACCATGGCCGATATTGGCGACCGCAAGGAAGCCGAGGAAGCGCGCGTGCGCGCCGTGCTCGAAGCCTCGCCCGAGGCCATGCTGATCCTCGACGCCGATGGCCGCATCCGCTACGCCAACCATTTGTGCGCGAGCAGTTTTGG
This sequence comes from Massilia genomosp. 1, assembly GCF_011682185.1. Classification (NCBI taxonomy): domain Bacteria; kingdom Pseudomonadati; phylum Pseudomonadota; class Betaproteobacteria; order Burkholderiales; family Oxalobacteraceae; genus Massilia; species Massilia genomosp. 1. The sequence goes on along the minus strand of NZ_WHJF01000024.1, from coordinate 57,687 downwards.
CTATGCGGTGCAAGCGCTGGTCGGCATGCCGGCCGAGCGCCTCGCGCCCGGCGTGCGCGAGCCGGGCGCGCCGAACCGGGTGATCACGGCGCAGCGGCGCGACGCCAGCCAGTTCCCGGCCGAAGTAAACCGCACGCCGATGCTGTCGCAGGGGCATAAGCTGACCATCGTGTCGCTGCGCGACATCAGCGAGCGCCAGCGCGCCGAGCAGGCCCTCAAGACGCTGGCGGCGCGCCTGCACGAGATTTTGCAGATGATGCCGATCGGCCTGTATATCAAGGATGCCGAGGGTCGCGTGACCTTGATGAACAGCGCCTGCGAAACCCAGTTCGGGCTGGCGCCGGCGCAGTTGGGCGGCGACCAGCCAGGCTTGCAGGGTACGCTGAGCGCGCGCGAGCGCGAAGCCTTTGCCGGCGGCGTCATGCTGGACGATGTGGAGACGGTGTACAACGCGCGCCTCGGACGCGAGCTGCATGTGCGCACCATCCGCAAAACCGTGTGCAACGAGCAGGGGCTGTGCGAGTACCTGATCACGATGATGGTCGATATCAGCGCCAGCATCGGCACCGAGCAGCAGCTGCGCGAATTGAACGAGCACCTGGAAGAGCGCGTGCAGCAGCGCACCGCGCAGCTGGACCAGGCCAAGAAGGTGGCCGAGGAAGCGAGCATGGCCAAGGGCCAGTTCCTGGCCAATATGAGCCACGAGATCCGCACGCCGATGAATGGCGTGATCGGCATGGCTTATCTGGCGCTCAAGACCGACCTCAATCCGCGCCAGCGCGACTACATCGAAAAAATCCGCTTCGCCGGCGAGCACCTGCTGGGCATCATCGACGATATCCTCGATTTTTCCAAGATCGAGGCGGGCAAGCTGGAAGTGGAGATGGTCGCGTTTACGCTCGACCATGTGATCCAGACCCTGTCGACCGTGGTCGCGCCCAAGGCCGCCACCAAGGACCTGGCGCTGGTGTTCGAGCTCGATCCGGCGCTGCCGCCCGCGCTGCAGGGCGATCCGCTGCGCCTGGGCCAGGTGCTGATCAACTACACCCACAATGCGATCAAGTTTTCCGACAGCGGCAGCATCACGATCCGGATCGACAATATCGAGGACCGCGCGGACGATTGCCTGCTGCGCTTCCAGGTGCGCGACAACGGCATCGGCCTGACGCCCGAGCAGACGGCCAAGCTGTTCCAGTCGTTCCAGCAGGCCGACACCTCGACCACGCGCGAGTACGGCGGCACCGGCCTGGGCCTGGCGATCTGCAAGCAGCTGGCGCAGCTGATGGGGGGCGATGTCGGCGTCGACAGCCATCCGGGCAGCGGCAGCTGCTTCTGGTTCACCGCGCGCGTGGGCAAGCTCGATCCGGGCGCCGTGCAATCGGCCGCCGTCGGCGCGGGCCGCGGCCAGGAGCCGCAGGCGAGCGCCGGCGCGCGTGCGCCCGGCCAGGATGCGCTGCTGCGCGGCGCGCGCATCCTGCTGGTCGAGGACAATACCTTCAACCAGCAGATCGCCCTCGAAATGCTGGAGGAAGCCGGCTGTGTGGTGTGCCTGGCGCAAAACGGCCTGGAAGCGCTCGACCTGCTGGCCAAGACCGGTTTCGACGTGGTGTTGATGGATGTGCAGATGCCGGTCATGGACGGTTTGCAGGCCACGCGCCTGATCCGCCTCGACCCGCGCCTGGCCGGCCTGCGCGTGCTGGCCATGACGGCCACGGCCACCAGCGAGGACCGGGCGCGCTGCATGGAGGCGGGCATGGATGATTTCATCAGTAAACCAACCCAGCCGGCGCTGCTGTGCGAGATGGTGGCGCGCTGGCTGCCGGCGCGCGCGCCGGCCGCCGCGCCGGCGCCGGCGCTGCCGGCCCAGCCGGGCTTTCGCACGGTGGCCGGCGACCCGGAAGTGATCGACCTGACGGTGCTGGCCAAGCTGCTCAGCTATAACCAGGACAAGGTGCGCAAGTTCGCCTTCAAGTTCCTGCAAACCACCCAGGCCGGCTTCGAGGAAATGGAAGCGGCGCTGGCGGCCGGCGACATCGCCCGCGTGCGCGAACTGGGGCACCGCATCAAGTCGTCGGCGCGCACGGTGGGGGCGATGGGCATGGGCGAGCTGTGCCTGCGGCTGGAAAACCTGGCGCCCGGCAGCCCGGCCACCGAACGGGCCGAGGCGAAAGCCCTGGTCGCGCAGCTGTGGCCGCTGCTGGCGCGCATCACCGAGCAAATCATGCAAAACACCACTTTTGCCAGCGACGCCTAAAAATATGTGCGCAAGGCTGCCGTTGGCGGGCGTTCTCCGTGATAATAGTGGCGCAGGCGCTACAAAATTGACGCAGCGCTGCCGATAACGACAATAACAGCCGCTAAAGATAACCATGGACGAGCCCGTAACACAGGCCACGCCGCCACGCATCCGCGTGCTGCTGCTGGACGATGATCATTTCATGCTGGAACTGCTGACCGACATGCTGGCCGATCTGGGCAACAGCGGCGGCGCCGGCGGCGGGGTGGCCGCCTTCGAGGTGCGCACCGAATCGGATGCGCGGCGCGCCCTGGCCAGCCTGGCGCTCGATCCCCCGGCCCTGTTGATCTGCGACCTGTCGATGCCGGACATGGATGGCATCGAGTTCATGCAGGCGGCCGCCGCAGCCGGTTTCGGCGGTGGCGTGATGCTGCTCTCGGGCATGGACAGCGGCGTGCGCAAGGCGGCCGAACGGCTGGCCAAGGCGCACGGGCTGAACGTGCTGGGCGCCTTCAAGAAGCCGATCAGCGCCCTGGAATTGCAGTCCGCGCTGGGCCCGCTGAGGGGGCCGGCGCAGGACCCGAATGCGCCCGGACACGAGAATTTGTACAATCCCTCTCCCGTTTCGGGAAAATAGGTTATTATTTCGGCTAAATCCCCGCCTGATACCCTCTGCCGCCCTTCCCTATATTGAATTTGTGCACACCGTCACCACCATAGTGTTGCAAGATAAAAAGGAACTGGCTGGTGATAGCGATGGTCCCCGAAGCAGGGTCGGCTTATCCTCCAGGCGTTATTGACCCCCTACCTCATTTAGAGGAAAACATGAGCGAAAATATTAAATACATTAGCGATGCATCTTTCGAAGCGGACGTCCTCAAGTCGGACCGTCCCGTGCTGGTCGACTTCTGGGCTGAATGGTGCGGTCCGTGCAAGCAAATCGCTCCGATCCTCGAAGAGATCAGCCAGGAATACGATGGCAAGGTTGTCATTGCCAAGATGGACGTTGACGCCAACCAGCAAGTTCCCGCCAAATTCGCCATTCGCGGCATTCCAACCCTGGTTCTTTTCAAGAACGGTGTTGAAGCGGCCCGCATGGTCGGCAACAACGGCAAAGGCAAGCTGACCGCTTTCCTCGACAGCAATATCTGATTGTTAGTACAATGTGACGTCGGCGCGCCCGCGCTGCCGTCTTGTCCGGCCGGGAAGCGAGTTGGCCTCGACTGACTTCTTCCCAGATGATTAACCCACGCAGTTCCCTCCCCTACCTTTACTTCCCGTCACGGGACTCAACTCATGCACTTATCTGAACTGAAGGCCATGCACGTCTCCGCACTCTTGGAGATGGCGATTGGCCTCGATATCGACAACGCAGCCCGCCTGCGCAAACAAGAACTGATGTTCGCCATTCTCAAGAAGCGCGCGAAATCGGGCGAACAAATTTTTGGCGACGGCGCGCTCGAAGTGCTGCCGGATGGCTTCGGCTTCCTGCGCTCGCCGGACGCCAGCTACATGGCCTCGACCGACGATATCTATATCTCGCCGTCGCAAATCCGCCGTTTCAACCTGCATACGGGCGATTCGATCGAAGGCGAAGTGCGCACCCCGAAAGACGGCGAGCGCTATTTCGCGCTGGTCAAGGTCGACAAGGTCAATGGCGAATCTCCGGAAGCGAGCAAGCACCGCATTCTGTTCGAGAACCTGACCCCGCTGCACCCGAACGAGCCGCTGCGCCTCGAGCGCGAAATGAATGGCCAGGAAAACATCACCGGCCGCATCATCGACCTGATCGCCCCGATCGGCAAGGGCCAGCGCGGCTTGCTGGTGGCCTCGCCCAAGTCGGGTAAATCGGTGATCCTGCAGCACATCGCGCATGCGATCACGGCCAACCACCCGGACTGCACCCTGATCGTGCTGCTGATCGACGAACGTCCTGAAGAAGTGACCGAGATGCAGCGCTCGGTGCGCGGCGAAGTGGTTGCCTCGACCTTCGACGAACCGGCCACGCGCCACGTGCAAGTGGCCGAGATGGTGCTCGAAAAGGCCAAGCGCCTGGTCGAAATGAAAAAAGACGTGATCATCCTGCTCGACTCGATCACCCGCCTGGCGCGCGCCTACAACACCGTCATCCCTGCCTCGGGCAAGGTCTTGACCGGTGGTGTGGACGCCAACGCGCTGCAGCGTCCGAAGCGTTTCTTCGGTGCGGCGCGCAATATCGAAGAAGGCGGCTCGCTGACCATCATCGCGACCGCCCTGATCGAAACCGGTTCGCGCATGGATGACGTGATTTACGAGGAATTCAAGGGCACCGGCAACATGGAAGTCCACCTCGAGCGCCGCCTGGCCGAGAAGCGCGTGTATCCGGCGATTAACCTGAACAAATCGGGCACCCGCCGCGAAGAGTTGCTGATCAAGGCCGACCAGTTGCAGAAAATCTGGATCCTGCGCAAGTTGCTGTACTCGATGGACGAGATCGAAGCGATGGAGTTCATCCTCGACAAGATGAAGGCCACGAAGAACAACAATGAGTTCTTCGACATGATGCGCCGGGGCGGGTAATTCCTGCGCGTAGCATCAACAAAGGACAGCTGCGGCTGTCCTTTTTCGTTTCCGGGAACGGCGGCGGCGGATGAGGCGTATCCCCAGCGCAACACCGGGGTCTGACCCCGGTTGTTCTGTTGGGGGTCAGACCCCGGTGTTGCGCTGGGGGTCAGACCCCGGTGTTGCGCTGGGGGTCAGACCCCGGTGTTGCGCTGGGGATACGCGAGGATGGTGGCTTCGGTGACACCGGGGTCAGACCCCTAAAAGAAGAACCGGGGTCTGACCCCTCCCCCTACTAAAAGAAGAACCGGGGTCTGACCCCTCCCCCTAAAAAGCTGTATAATCGCCGGTTGCAGTATTTAACCCCTGGCAAGTGAGCGGCAATCGGGTCACGAGGCAAGACGACCGACGAAGTGCAGTTTGGCTACCAAACTAACCGAGGCAAGACCATGCGTAAAGATATCCATCCAGAATACCGCGACGTTGTTTTCCACGACCTGTCGTGCGATTTCAAATTCGTTACCCGTTCGACCATCCAGACCCGCGAAAAAATCACCCACGAGGGCGCAGAATACCCACTGGTGAAGATCGAGGTCTCGGCTGAATCGCACCCCTTCTACACCGGCAAGCACAAAATCGTCGACACCGCTGGTCGCGTCGAGAAGTTCCGTCAGAAATTTGGCGCCGTCGGCTCCAAAACCGCGGTTGCAAACGGCTAAGTTTTTGCCGTGCATACCTAAAAAAGCAGCCCCCGGCTGCTTTTTTTTCGTTGATACTACGTCTTTTCCCCATTGCCGATGCCCCCGTTATCGATGAAACCCGTCCGTCTTTCCGCCGCCGCCACCCTGGCCCTGCCGCGCTGGGCCTTGTTTGCGCTGGGCCTGCTGTACATCTTGCCCGGCCTGATCGGACGTGCCGACTGGAAAGATGATGCCGGCAGTTTCGGCATCATGTGGACCATGGCCCACGGCGGCCTGGCCGACTGGCTGCTGCCCAATATCGCCGGCATGCGCGTGCCGGACGACGGCCCGCTGGCCTTCTGGCTGGGGGCGCTGTGCATCAAGCTGTTCGGCGGCCTCATGGGCGACATGATGGCGGCGCGCATGTCGACCATCGGCATTTTTTTGGCCGGCACGGCCTCGGTCTGGTGGACCGCCTTCCACCTGGGCCGGCGCCAGGATGCGCAGCCGCTGCGCCTGGCCTTCGGCGGCCAGCCCGAACCGGACGACTATGGCCGCACCCTGGCCGACACCGCCGCCCTGATCTATCTCGGTTGCCTGGGCCTGCTGATGTTCAGCCACGAAACCCTGGCCGTTACCCTGCAGGGCGGCCTGGTCGCCTATTTCCTGTACCGCGCGGTGCGCTATGTGGAAGCGCAGACGGTGCGCAATGCCGTCCTGATCGGCCTGTCGCTGGGCGCGCTGGTGCTCACGCGCGGCCTGCTGACCCCGATCACCCTGCTGCTGGCCCTGTTCGCCTGCACCCGCTTCTTGTCCGTCCCCTTGACCCCGACCCTGCGCCACCTCGCTCTGGCGGTGCTGACGGCGCTGGCGATCGCCATGCTTTGGGTGCTGCCGGCCGTGTCGATGCAGCCGTACGGCGTCAATCCCGTGAGCGGCTGGCTGGCCTGGACCGCGAACCAGATCGGCCTGCCGGGCTGGATCTCGATCAAGACCTTCTTCCGGGTCGGGATCTGGTTCTTCTGGCCGGCCTGGCCGTTCGCCGGCTGGGCCATTTACGCGTGGCGCCGCCAGGACCACCTGCTGCATATCGTGCTGCCGCTGTTTTTCGTCGGCGCGCTCACCTTGCTGATCCTGTGCGATCCGCTGCCGGAAAACGGCGACCTGCTCAAGTTGCTGCCGCCGCTGGCCATCATGGCCGCGTTCGGGCTGCCGACCATGAAGCGCGGCGCCATCAACGCCATCGACTGGTTCTCGGTGATGGTGCTGACCATGCTCGGCGCGATCGTCTGGCTGTTCTGGATCGCCAAGCTGACCGGCTGGCCGGCGCAGCTGGCCAAGAACGCGCTCAAGCTGCTGCCGGGCTTCCGCCCGGAAGTCGAGGTGCTGGCGTTCGTGGTGGCGCTGGGCGCGACCATCGGCTGGATCGCGCTGGTCCACTGGCGCATCTCGCGCCAGCCGGCGGTGCTGTGGCGCGCCGTGGTGCTGTCCTCGGGCGGCCTGATTTTGCTGTGGGTGCTGCTCATGACGCTGTTCCTGCCCGACTTCAATTACAGCAAGAGCTACGCGGTCGTGGCGCGCCAGATCGCCGCCTCGCTGCCGCTTGACGCGGGCTGCATCAATTCGAACGTGGGTGCGCCGCAGCGCGCGTCGCTGGCGTTTTACGGCAAGCTGCCGTTCGATCACATCGGCGCCGGCAAGTGCGACCTGATCCTGCTGCAGGACAGCGTGAAGGTACACGACGAGCGCGAGCTGGCCAAGCCGCCGCCGGGCGCCGAGTGGCGCTTGCTGTGGGAAGGCCGGCGCGCCGCCGACCGCGACGAGCGCTTCCGCCTGTACCAGCGCGCGCCCTGAGCCCGAGGGCCTGAAGCCAATGGCCTGGCAGGTTCAGGCGGCGGCGAACACCTCCCGCAGCCAGCCGGCAAAGGTGCGCACGCGCGCCGACAACTGCCGCTTGTGCGGATACAACACGCTGACCGGCATCGGCCGCGGCGCCATGCCCGGCAAGACCAGCTCGAGCGCGCCATCGGCCAGGTGCTGCGCCACCCCGTAGCGCGGCACCTGCACCAGCCCCAGGCCCGCCAGGCAGGCGCCCTTGTACATCTCCGCCCCCGTCACCGACACCTGCGCCGCCAGCTTGACCACCCGCGACTGCCCGTCCACGGTGAAGTCGAGCGGGTAGGGCTTGCCGGTCACGCTCGAGAGGTAATCGACCGCCTTGTGCCCGGCCAGGTCGGCCAGGGTGCGCGGCTGGCCGTGGCGCGCCAGGTAGGCCGGGCTGGCCACCGTGACCTGCTCGAGCAGCGCCACGCGGCGCGCGACCATCGTCGAATCCTGCAGTTCGCCCGCGCGCAGCACGCAGTCCACCCCCTCGCGCACCAGCTCGACCAGGCGGTCGCCTTCGCCGATCTGCAGTTCGATGTCCGGGTAGCGCCGCAAAAAATCCGGCAGCCCGGGCAGCACGAAGTGGCGCGTCAGGGTGGCCTGCAGGTTCACCCGCAGCAGGCCCTTGGGCGCGGCGCTGCGAAAGGCGCCTTCGGCTTCCTCCATGTCGGCCAGCAGCCGCACGCAGCGCTGGTAGTGCGCTTCGCCGTCGAGCGTGGGCGCGACCTGGCGCGTGGTGCGCTCCAGCAGGCGCGTGCCGAGACGCGCTTCGAGCCGCTGGAGCGCATTGGTGACGCTGGCGCGCGGAAGCTGCAGGTCGTCGGCGGCCGCCGTAAAACTGCGCCGCTCCAGGATGCGCACGAAAATGCGCATGTCGTCGAATCGGTCCATCTGCACCTCTTTGTTGTAGCTGATCGAATAGTCATGCCAAGTTTAGCCTGATTATCCCGTGGCCAATTTAGCTCATCATGCAAGCACTTGAGCAACACGGAGAACAGCATGAACCCAAGCAATCACACCAAAGTCGCCATCGTCACCGGCGCCTCGCGCGGCATCGGCGCCGATATCGCGCGGCGCCTGGCCAGCGACGGCTGCGCGGTCGCGCTCAACTACGCCAGCAATGCCGGCGACGCGAACGCGCTGGCGCAGGCCCTGCGGGCGCAGGGCGCGCGCGCCATCGCGGTGCAGGGCGATGTATCCAAGCCAGACGACGCGCGCCGCATGTTCGAGGAAACCGAGCACGCTTTCGGCAAGGTCGACATCCTGGTGAACAACGCCGGCATCATGACGGCGGTGCCGCTCGTCGATGCGACAGACGGGCAGTTCGAACGCCATTTCGCGGTCAACACCAAGGGCACCTTCAACATGCTGCGCGAAGCGGGACAGCGCTTGCGCCAGGGTGGCCGCATCGTCAATTTTTCGAGCACGGCGCTGGCGCTCAATATGCCGGGCTATGCGATCTACAACGGCAGCAAGGCGGCGGTGGAAGCGTTTACCCGCGTATTGGCCAAGGAGCTGCGCGGACGCGATATCACCGTCAATGCGGTCGCGCCCGGACCGGTGGAGACCGAGCTGTTCTTGCATGGGAAGAACGAGGCGCTGGTCGCGCAGCTGGCCAGCCTGGCGCCGCTCGGACGCCTCGGACAGCCGGACGATATCGCCAGGGTGGTCAGCTTCCTGGCAGGACCCGATGGTGGCTGGGTCAACGGCCAGGTGCTGCGCGCCAACGGCGGCGTGGCGTAGAAGTAAGCGCGCTTACCCGGTACAGCGCCGCATCAGCCACTCCACCGGTCCAAGCGCGAAGCGGCGGCGCCACAGGTGCGCGCCCAGGATCGCGGCGGCCGAAAAGACCAGCGCACTGCCGATCGCGAAGGCGAGCGTGCGGCCATTGAGCAGGCCAAGCGCTTCGAGCACGCCCATGCCGATGACGACGTGGGCGATGTACAGGGTGAGCGCGAGCTGGCCGGTATGCACCAGGGGCGTGAGCAGCCGCGCGTGGGGCCAGCGCTGGCCGATCCAGACGCAGGCCGCGAGCACCGCCATGGCGTCGCCGGCGGCGGCGATCCAGTACAGCGGCAGCGGCGGCAGCGGGCCGGATGACCACAGGTGCTGCCAGATGCCGCCGGCCGGCGCGGCAAACAGGGCGCCGATCGCCATCGCCGATTCGGCCGCGACACCCATCGCGAGGCCGCCGATGAACACCCGCCGCAGCGCCGTGGGCGACTGCAGGTCGACCCGGCCAAGGGCCATTCCCAGCAACAGGAAACCGGCCCACGGGAACACCGGGTGAAAGCCGTTGAAGAACAGGTTGCGCAGAAAGCCGGTTGGCGTCCAGAAGCCGGCGTAGGCGAGCGTGTCCCAGTTCCATCCGGCGCCGTAGTCAAACAGCGCGGCCAGCAGGACGAAGCCGGCCAGCATGGCGGCGGCGGCGGCCAGCACGGCGCCGCTGCGCCACGACAGCGCGAGCGCGCCGATGAGCATGTAGGCGCCGTAGTAGTGGAGGATGTCGGCCGGCCAGACCTGCACGTACAGCAGGCCGGCGACGAACAGGAAGGCGGCGCGTTTCAGGATGCCGCCGCGGGCGGCGCGCAGTGCGGCCGCGTCGCCGGACTCGCGCGCCCGCTTCGACAGCAGCGACAGGCCGATCCCGGCCAGGACCACGAACAGGGCCGAGGCGCGTCCGTCGAGCGCATCGAAGATCGCCAGCCACCAAGGCGCGTCGGGCGCGCTGGCGTGCATGACGACCTTGAAATTGACGATCACCATGCCGATCACGGCAAGGGCACGGGCCAGGTCGAAGCCGACGATGCGTTGTTTCATGGATGGCCACATTGAAAAAACCACAATGTAGCACGGGGCTTGGCGCCTGTTGGAAACGGCGCTTCGATCAGCATGGCTTATCGGTCGTCGTCTTTTCCGACGGCCCATCAGGTCCCGCAAGTTGCGCAAGCGACGACAGCGGCGCGTGCCTGAACAAGGCGATGACAAGGTGAAGGCAGCCGTCGGGATGCTCACTGCGATCGCCGCCATCAGCATGATGACCTTCGTACTCAACAACGCAACGCCAACAGCGGCTGAAATTGGCGCACACCGTCCTCCGCCAAGACTGGGGCGATGCGGGCTGGTCGAGGTCCGAAACCCACGCCGGCCTGGCGTGCCCCGGTCGTCCAAGGGGCGGCCAGGCGGGCGCCAAATGCGAAATAGTTGCCTGAACCGGACAAATGGGCCATAATGCGGGTCGCGTTGCCGGGATGGCGGAATAGGTAGACGCACGGGACTCAAAATCCCGCGCTGGAAACAGCGTGCCGGTTCGATTCCGGCTCCCGGCACCACAAAACAGCAAGTTGAAGTCGAACAGCGCCTACAACCCGCCCCAGTCATGGAGAGCGGGTTTTTTGTTGTCCGTCGCCCTGCAAGGGCGTCCATCGACACACGCCGGCCCGCCGGCCGGCGTGTGTCGTCAGGCGCGCGCCGGGGCTTGCTTGTCCTTGTCGTGATCGCCCATGAAGGGATCGAACCAGAACGTCACCGTACAGTTGTTGATCATGAAATCGAAGGCATACGTGACGGTGGTGTCCGGCGTCGGCACCGGGTTGGCATAGGCTACCCAGCTGCCGTCGGCCAGCTTGAGCGGCATCGACGCCAGGTCGCTCCAGTTGCCGTTGCTGACCCGGAAGGCCATCAGCATCACCGAGTCGGTGGCGGCGGAACTGCTGGCGGCGCGCCAGTGGATCGTCATATTGCCCACCAGCCCCTCGTCGTCCAGTTCGCAGGTGCCGCCCTGATAGTGGTCATCGTTGGGGTGGTTGTCCGACATCGAAATCAGCGCGCTGGTATTGCCCGGCTGCTGTGTGCTGGTCCCGATTTCATTGCGCAGGGTCACCGTATCGACGTAGATCATCACTTCCATATAAAAACCGTTGACGACCGGCCCGATGGCGGCCATGCCGTAGACCGGGTTGCCGGCCGTGTTGCTTATGGCGTTCAGTCCGGCCGTCAATTGCACGAAACTGACGCGCGACGCCGGCGCCACGCCAGCGGCGGTCCAGGTGGTGTAGATCGCCTGGGCGAAATCGGCCACGCTTGGCTGATACACGGTGTAGACGTCCTGCAGGCATTCTTGCCAGCCGGGGTTGGCGGGCAGGATCTGGCTTTTTTCTTGCAGCGCTTCGAGCAGTGTCATGATGATCTCCTTGCTGTGGTTGAAAGGGTACTGCGGGTTAATACGTGTCGATCCAGATCTGGCGTTGCGTCTTCAGCACGCCAGTGGCGCTGGTGGCGGTCAGTGTGAACAGGGTGCGTTGGTTAACCAGCAGGGTGTAGCTGCCGGGGCCGGGACCCACGGGCAAGGTGCTGGGGCCATTGGCGCCAAGGAACACCAGCGTCAGCTGGTAGCCGTAGTCGGCCAGCCAGCTGACGCTGGTGCGCGTCCCCTTGGGTACCAGCGGCGCCGACGCATACAGCAACACCTCGCGGCTGGAGAGGTCGGGAATCTGGGCCACGGCCAACTGGCCGCTGATGGTGGCGGCGGGGATGGGCGGCAATTGCGCCGCGCTCAGCACGCCGCCGATGCGCGCCGCCGCCAGGTTGCCGACCACTTTGCTCATCGGAATATCGGGAATCTGCGCCGCGCTGAAGGTGCCCGTCAGCGCGCCGACCGGAATATTGCGCAAGCCGGCGCCATCGCCGCTGAAAGCGGCCGCGCTGACGCTGCCGGCGGCCGTTACGGCCCCGACCTGCAAAGCGCCGACCTGCAAGGCGCCGTCCGGCCGCAGTTCCAGCCGCGTCCGGCCGGCCGCATCGGCGCACTTGAGCGAGACGCCGGCGTCGGCCAGCGCCGGCGCCTGGCTGGCCACCGGCACTGGCGCCGGCGGGAACGCCGGATCGATGCTCAGGCTGGTATCGCTGGCGATCGCGCTCACCGTGTACAGGCCGCCCGCGATGCTCAGCACGGCGCCGACCGTGGTCTCGGCCGTGAAGCGGGTCTGGGTGCCCAGCACCGTGGCCGAGCCGTTGGTGGTGCTCACGCTGCCCGACAGCGCCAGGTTGTATTGCGATTGCACGCTCAGCGTGCTGGTCGGCGTGCAGCCGATGCCGAGCCGCTGGCGCGCGTCGATCGTCAGCTTGGCGTCAAGCAGGTTGACGCCGGAGTCGATCAGTGCGGCAAAATGATCCTGGGTCGGAATACTTCCCGTCAGAAAATACAACTTCAAGGCCGCTGCGGTCTGCTTGGACATGCTGTCCTCCCTATTGAACGTCAAAGCTGATGCCGATCAGCGTGTGGTCGATGCCGCGGCCGGCTGCGAAGGCGTCGCCGCGCACGCCGGCACTGTCAAACAGTGCATGGTTGGCGCAGGCCTGCAGTTGCAGCTGGTAGCGTGTGCCGGCCTGGGGCTGGAAATACGGCGGCTGCGCCGGCAGCAGCGACAAGCTGGCGCGGTAGCCGCCGGCGGGCGCCGGGCCGCTCACCGGGACCGATGCCGCGATGCCGGCCACCGGCTGCCCGGCCACCGTGTCCCACAGGCTGAGCAGATACAGCACGGCCGACACCGGCGTGCCGTCCGGCGTGCTGAACCCCGCTGTCGGCGGCCAGTTGGCGACGACCTGGTTGGCGGCCGGCTGGTAGGCGGCCGTCAGCGTCGGTGTCAGGATGTCGACGCTGATATCGTCGTCCACCGGGATGCCGGAGCAGGGAGAGTCGTTAAAGGAATAGCTGCCGCATAACATCAGCTTGTAGCTGCGGCCGGGCAGCAGCGCCATCGGCGCCGTAAAGCTGTCGGCGTTGATAGCGACAGGGAAATCGTGCGAGCCGCCGCCGCCCGTCAAGTCCACCAAGGTGGCCGCCAGCGTGGCGTTCGGATCGCTGATATCGAGCCCATCCCAGCGGGCTTGGGCGCGGCACTGGCTGCCGTCGAACACATATATGACCGCAAAATTGTTAATCGCCAGCAGTTGCTCGATGCGCTGCACGGCCTGGTCATGGCGCCGTTGCGCCGCGGCGTTCTCTCTTTTCTGCTCGCCGCTGATGCACTTCCAGATGCTGGCGAAGAAACTGAGCGCCGCGGTCGCCGCCGCCAGCACCGTGGCCGCCGCCAGCAGCGTGTCCATGGCTCCCGCCTCGGCCGCCGCCACCAGTTCGGCGGCGGTCTCGTCGACGACCGGCTTGCCGACCGCCTCGCCGCCGGCGTTGCAGATCAGTTGGTCGATGAGCTCCTGGCCGCCCTTGATCAGCGCTTGCGCCGCCAGTAACTTGAAGAACGCGTCCTGCTTGTTCCACAAGCCGCGCACCAGCGCTTCCGCGCTGCCGAGCAGGGTGGCGACGATGGCGTCGCCCAGCTCACCCAGGCTGCCCGGCACGGCGATCGTCAGCGGAATCGGGCCAATGGGGATGGTGCAGATCAGTTGGCCGAGAATATAGATGTCATAGCTGCCGCCGATGTACACCTGGACACCCGCCGTCGATGGAAGCGCCGCCGTGCCGCTGCCGAGGCCGGCATTGAAATGGAATGTGGTGGTGATGGCGCGCTTGAACACAAATGACGTGAGCGCCTGGCAGCCGCTGCGCGGTTGCTGCGACAGCGCCTGCAATTGCTTGGCGAAATCGATGAAGCTGTCGAGGCCTGAGGGCTCGGGAAAGGGACCCAGCTGGAAACCATCGGCCTTGCTCCAGGCGATGCCCAGGGTCGGGTTGCTCACACCAAGCACCGTGCCCTGGTAGGTGATGGTGCCGGAAAACACCTGGCCGGCGCTGCCCTGGTCCTGCGCCGTCAGCGTCAGCGACAGTGGCGCCAGGTCGGGGAAACCGAGCGTCGCGCCCAGGCTGATCGCCAGGCCGGCCGCCGAGCGCCCCACCGTGACCTGCGGGCCGCCCAGGCCGGGCGACGGCAGCAGCGGCACGGCTGGCCCGCTCAACTTGAAGAAGCCAAAGTCGAGCGGTGCGACGCTGGCGCCGAAGCTGTAGTCGGCGGCGCCGCGCCAGTCCATGGCGATCGAGAACTGCTGATCCAGGATCTCGACCACGCATTGGTCGACATGCAGTCCGCGCAGATAGCTGTCGGGCTGCGCCGGCGTGCCGCCCTCGACATCGGCGTTGGCGTAATAGATGCGCAGCGGCATGCCGGGGGCCAGCGGCTTGAAGGTCGGCAGGAACAGCGCCAGTGCGGGCGGGATCTGGCAATCGAGCAAGGAGCCGAGTAAGCCTGAGATGCTGACCTCATGCGCGATGCTCACCCCGAGCGCATACCTACCCTGGCCCAGCACCACGCTGCCGCTGACCTCGCCGAGGCCGGCCAGCGCCCCGCTGCTGGACGTGACCACGGTGCTCAGGCGCAGTTGCTTGCCGGCGGCGCCGGCGTGCGAGCGCAGTGCGATCTGGAAGCCGTTGAACTGCACGGGAATCGGCAGCACGGCCTGGAACGGATTGCCGACCACGACGCTGGAGCTGGCGTCGAACCGATAGCTCGACTGCGCCGGCGCGGCGGCGCGCGTGATGGTGGCGTCCAGGGTGTCGATCGGCAGCGCGGGGAAGCCGGCCGGCAGGCTCAAGTCAAACAGGGCGCCCAGGATCGTGTTGACCAACGCCCTCAGGTCAAACGGCGCGCCGCCCGGCAGCAAGCGGCCGGCATAGACTTGTGGCTGCCCGGCGAGCGCATTGCCGCCGACCAGCAGCAGCCTGCGTTGACCGATGTCGAGACAGGCCGCGAACTGGACCACGGTGTGCAGGGGCGGCACGGGAGGCGCAGGCATGAGGGCTCCGGATAAAGATCAGGGATGCGGGACAGGCCGCCGCGCCGACTGTGCGGCGGCCCGTGGACTCGCTCAAGCAGCGAGCAAATTGACGCCGTTGGTGCGCTGGATGTCAAAGCCGATGCTGTCGACCGTCAGCCCGGTGAAAATTTCCCATTTGATGAGGGCGGTGAAATCGAATTCGAACGTGGCGCGCTTGACGTCGATGGCGAACGCGGTGACCTGCAGAGAGCTGCTGATCGGTTGATTATTCGGGAAATTGGTCGGCAAGCTGATGGCGCCGGGTAATTTAGCGACAAAACTTTTGAGGTCGGCGTAGGTGACCGTCAGCGGATTGTCGACCGACACCGGCAGCGAGTAGATACCGTTGGGCAGCTCCCTGAGCGTGAGCGAGGTGCTGCCGATCGTCACCGTGATGGCGAAACCAATATTCCACCACACTTGCAGGCCCCATGCGCTCGGCGTAGTCGGCGCGGTCGCGTTGGCCTGCACCTGGGCCTGGAAATTCTCGCTGTAGTTCTTCGCCGCATCGGCCGAGGGGAAGGTCAGCGGCACACTGTAGTTATTGCCGGCAGCGCTGACGGGAAAGCCGCCGGCAGGCTGGTTGGGCGCCGGCACCGGGGTGGCGGACGGGTTGGCCCGAGAGACGAACTGGATCAGGAAGGCGCCGTTGCCGTCCGTGATCGGGCCGTCCCAGGTGACGTTCAGGATGGCGGAATTGGCGCCGTCGATGGCGCTGCTGATGCCGGTTGGCGTGCTTGCTTGTGTCATGAGAATCTCCTTGAGTGTGGGGCGACGCGGGCGGCGGAACGAGTACCGCTACAAGCTGCTTGAGCAAGCGGCGTGCCAACACAGGCCGGGGCCGCTTGCGGGGCGCGGACGGTCCGCAAGCGCTTGCGGCGACGCGCATTACGCGTCAAGCCAAGGTGCTTCACATGTCAACCCGCGACACAGCCGGACGCTTCACACACACATGGGAAGGTTGCACTTGCCATCTCGCGGCGGGGCAGCGCCGACGACTGGAACATGGCGCCCCGACAAGGTCAACCAGGGCAAGGCGCGCGTCATCAACGCATGCGTTGCACATGCGCCGTCGAATGCTCAGCCAACCGGCTGGCGCCCTTCACGCCACCAGCGGCGCACCAGGGCCTTGGCCTGATGACGGCGCTGCTGCGGCCAGCCATTGTTATTGCCGCTCCCGATCAGCAAGTCGACCAGTTCCTGATCCAGGGGCAGCCCCTGTTCGATCCAGGACACAGCCAGCGGGGGCCGGTAATCGGTATCCCACCTCAGGCCCGCGAGCACCACCTCGCGCACGGCGCTGATCCGCGTTGCATGGCGCGCATCGCCAACACGCGACCATGCGCGCCCAACACACCGGTCCGCTGCCCGCGCTACTTGGATAGCGTCAGTCTCCTCCTCTCCGCAGCGTGATCGCGCCGCCCCTCACGGCGGCGCGATTTTCTTTTGGGACAGATCTTGTCCCGGTCAAATTTCCGCGCGCCAGTATTGATTTTTAGCCAGCCGAAGCGCTTGACATCCCGGCCTTGAATTTTTGACAGCCATCAAAGCCAGCGGGGTCTCGCTCGATAAACTCGACTCTCATCAGCACCGCCGTGGCCGATTTTTCTGGCGACAACACAAGAACAACAAACCGCGAGGTCGTATGCCCGAGACCACCAAGCTACTTGCCCTGTGCGCGCTGTCGCTCGGCTGCATGCTCGGCGCGACAGCCGGGCAAGCTGCGCCGCAAGACGCAAGGGACACGCTGGACCAGGGCCGGCCCGCCCTCGCCTCCGACACCGACAGCGGCGTTGTCACCAGCCAGTCGATCACCGTCGGCGGCCATGATTTCTGCCAGTATTTCATGGCCGCGTGGCGCGAAAAAGAAGGCAGTGAACGCTTCACCCTCGCCATCGTCGAACGCCCGTCGGCACGGCGCGGCAGCGAAGTGCGCATCGACTTCGCCCAGCGGCGCGTGTTCGAAACGCGCCTGCCGGCCGCCCGCGCGGCCATCAAATCGCTCAGCGAAGAGGCCGCCGAACGAACCTGGCAAGCGGTGCTGGAAGCCGACGCCGAGCGCAAGAGCACCCACGACGCCGACCTGGCGCCCGACGAATTCTGACGCTGTCTCCACCGACTCAATCTATGTAAGGAAATCAACCATGCCATGCCCTTCCATTTTTCGCGCAGCCACGCTGTGCCTCGCCGTACTGGCGGGCAGTGCCAGCGCGACCGAACTCGTGTACCAAGCAGTGAACCCCTCGTTTGGCGGCTACCCCGCCAACGGCGCCAACCTGCTGGCCGCCGCAACCGCAACGAGCAAGCACAAGGAAAGCTCGGGCCTGGGCGGTTCTTCTATCTTCGACCAGTCGCCGCTCGCACAGTTCAATCAAACGCTCGAACGCACTGTGCTGAGTCAACTCGCCTCCGCGGCCACCTCCAAATTGCTGGGGCAGGATGGCAAGCTGGTGCCGGGAACTTTTTCCACCGCCAACTTCACCATCACCGTCATCGACCTCGGCGGTGGCATGTTGCGCATCACCACGACCGACAGGTCCACGGGCGCCACCACCACCTTCGAGGTGGCGCAATGAACCCCCGGCGCTGGGCGATCGCCGTCGCGGCCGGAGCGAGCCTGCTGGCCGGTTGCACATTCCGCCATCCGCCATCAGCCGTGACGGCCGGGGCGCAACTGGCGCCCGCCACGCCGGTCACGCGCGACCTGCTGAACCTGCCCGCCCCGAAAGGCAAGGTCGCCGTCGCCGTGTATGGCATCCGCGACCAGACCGGACAGTACAAGCCGTCCCCGGACAGCTCGTTCTCCACCGCCGTGACGCAGGGCGCGTCGTCGATGCTGGTCAAGGCGCTCAAGGAATCGGGCTGGTTCATTCCGGTCGAGCGCGAGAACCTGCAAAACCTGCTTACCGAACGCAAGATCGTGCGCGCGCTGGAAATGCCGCAACCGGCCGACGCGGCGCCGGTGCAGATTGCGCCGCTGCTGGCCGCGTCGCTGCTGATCGAAGGCGGCATTGTTGCCTACGAAAGCAATGTACGCACCGGCGGCGCGGGCGCACGTTTCCTGGGCATTGGCATGAGCACGCAATACCGGGTCGACCAGGTCACGGTGAACCTGCGCAGCATCGATATTCGCGGTGGGCAAGTCTTGCAGAGCGTGTCGACCACAAAAACCATCTACTCCTATGAGATCCATCCGAGCGTCTTCAAGTTCGTGAATGTGAAAAATTTACTGGAGCTGGAAGGCGGGATGACGCGCAACGAGCCGACCCAGCTGTGCGTCAGCGAAGCGCTCGAAGCCGGCGTCGCCCACCTGATCGTCGAGGGCCTGCGCGAAGGCAGCTGGGCGCTGCAGGACGAGTCGCAGTGGAGCAATCCGGTGCTGCAACGTTACCTCGCCGAACGCGCGCCTTTTGCGCCGGCGACCCAGGCCGCCAGCGGCGCGGGAGCGCAGCCATGACAGCGCGGATGACAAGGCGGCTGCGCGCCGCCCTGGCCCTGGCCAGCCTGTGCGCGGCCGGCCTGGCGCGCGCGGGCGACCTGGCGCCGTCCGAACTGGCCGGCGCGGCGCCGCCAGCGCATGCCCTGGCGCTGCGCCAGCAAGGCACCGGCAATAGCGCCACCATCGAGCAGGCCGGGCGGCAGCACGTTTTCGAGGGGGTCCAGGCCGGGGCCGCCCAGCGGATCACGCTGGCGCAGCGCGGCGCGTTGCAGCGCGCCACCCTGCGCCAGGAAGGCAGCGCCAACACCCTGGACTTGCTGCAAAGCGGAGAGGGCAACCACGCCAGCGTCGGCCAGG
Source organism: Massilia genomosp. 1 (assembly GCF_011682185.1). NCBI lineage: Bacteria > Pseudomonadati > Pseudomonadota > Betaproteobacteria > Burkholderiales > Oxalobacteraceae > Massilia > Massilia genomosp. 1. The sequence goes on along the minus strand of NZ_WHJF01000024.1, from coordinate 38,783 downwards.
CGGGGCAGGACAACCAGGCCAGCATCGTGCAGGAGGGCGTCGGCCACCGCGCCGATGTCGACCAGCTCGGCAGCCTGAACACGGCGCGCATCGCGCAATACGGGCGCGAAGGCAACGCGCGGATAAGCCAATCGGGCAGCGGAAAAACTGCCACGCTGATTCAGCACCAGGGGCGCTGAACGCCTCTTGCACCGCCCCTTTCCTCTCCGGGAGCATCTCCATGAAAACCTTTTTCGCGGCGCTCGCCGCCAGCACCAGCCTGTTTTTTCCGGCCCATCCGGCCCATGCCGAGCGCAGCGCCGTCGCCACCCAGAGCGGCAACGCCAATTCCAGCCTGATCCGGCAGGATGCGGAAACGTTCACCAACGCCGGCGTACACCAGCGCGGCAGTGCGAACAGCGGCGCGCTGATGCAGGATGTGGTGTATTACAGCGTGGCGCGGCTCGAGCAGGACGGCATCGCAAACAGCGCGCGGCTCGCGCAAAGCCATACCGGCCATATCCATGTGAGCGCCCTGCAAAGCGGCAGCGCCAACCAGGCCGACATAACTCAGCGGGAAGGTTGCCATTACTCCAGCGCACGCCTGACGCAAATCGGCACGTTCCATACGGCGTCGGTGCAGCAGCACCATTACCTCGCATTGACCCAGGTCCGCATCGCGCAGTCCGGCCACGCCAATCGCGCAACGGCAAGCCAGTTCGACAGCGAGCGAACCGACCTGGCAGTGTCGCAAAGCGGCGCCGGCAACAGCGCCAGCAGCGAGCAGGGAGGCGTCCAGAACAACAGCACGGTTGTCCAGAACGGCACCAATAATGTCGCCGTGCAGAGCCAAGGCGTGGGCGGGAACGAGCTTGACATCCGGCAGGCAGGCAGCAACAACAAGGCAGGTGCGCGCCAGGTCGGCCAAGCCCCCTACGGCGACAGATTCATGGCGGCGCTGGCGCAGACCGGTGTCGCCAACAGCGCCGGCGTGCATCAGTACTGATGAAGCATCGACAGCATTCAGCTACCGGGGTCGCTGAATTGAATCCATCCTGACCTCGTCCATTCACGGAGGAATTTCATGAAACTGCATTTATCCGCCCTGGCAAGCGCACTGACGCTGGCATTTGCCGCCACCTCGGCTCAGGCTGAACTCAATGCCATCACCGCGCAAAACGGCACCGGCAACAACGCTTATACGGTGCAGCAAAATTCGACTGGCCTGATCAAGGCCACGATGACGCAAACGGGCGACAACAACAAGGCGGGCGACTCCGTTGCCAAGACCGGCGGCATTGTCCAGATCGGGGTCAACAAGGATATCAGCGCCGCGATCACCCAGCAGGGCAACCAGAACAATGCCGGCATCCGCCAGGAAAAAGCCCTGCGCACGACGGCAACCCTGCTGCAAACAGGCAATCAAAACAGTGCCACGGTACGCCAGGACAGCGCCACGCAAGCGAACGCCACCTTGTCGCAGAACGGCCAGAAAAACAGCGCCACCCTCGACCAGCAAGGCGTGATCGACTTCGAGATCATTGCCAAGCAGACCGGCAGCGACAACAAGCTGGCGGTCAAGCAGCTCAATTCCGGCCACCAGGGCGCGTTTGTCACCCAGAACGGCGTGGCTAACGGGGTGACGGTGGCGCAGACGCAGACCGACTACGCCACCGTGACGGTCAACCAGGCCGGCACCGGCAACAACGTCAAGGCGATCCAAAAGAGCGCCAACAACGTCAATTCGACCATTGCCCAGGACGGCACGGGAAACAATGCCCTGACCGAACAAGCCGGCAGCAAGAACCTCAGCACCATCAATCAGAAAGGCAGCAACAACCTCACCACCCTGACCCAGAACGCCAATGCCAGCCAGTCGCTGGTGACGCAGAACGGCATCGCCAACAAGGCAACGGTCAGCCAGACCGGCACCAACGCCAATAATTCCCTGGCCAACGTGTCGTTTATCACGCAAACCGGGAATGGCTATACCGCCAGCCTGACCCAGAACGGCAGCAACAACCATTCCGGCATCGTCCAGTACTAAGGGCGCACGACGGCGCTGAGCGCGCCGTTTTCATCGCATCCTGCCGTCCGCATCGCGTTATGCAATAAAATAGCGCGATGCAACTTACAACGATCCGCCAGCGCCTGCGCGCCCTGGGCGCCCTGCCCTTGCACGAACAGCGCGTGCTGCGCGACTGGGTCCAGGGCCGCCCCTACGACCAGGGACGGCGCCGCCCCAACGACTTCCTGCCTCTTGGCGTACGTACTGCCCTGCCCGCGCTCGACGCCGAGCTGCAAGGCATGGCGCGCCTGATTTCCTCGCATCCCGGCCAAGATGGCTCGGCCCGCCTGCTGGTCGGACTGGCCGACGGCCAGGCGGTCGAAAGCGTGCTGCTGCCGCGCGACGGACTGTGCGTGTCGAGCCAGGTCGGCTGCGCGGTCGGCTGCCAGTTCTGCATGACCGGACGCGAAGGACTGATCCGCCAGGTCAGCAGCGGCGAAATCATCGCCCAGGTGGTGCTGGCGCGCACCCAGCGCGTGGTGAAGAAAGTGGTGTTCATGGGCATGGGCGAGCCCGCCCACAATCTCGACAATGTGCTTGAGGCCATCGATCTGCTGGGCACGGAAGGCAATATCGGCCACAAGAACCTGGTGTTTTCGACGGTCGGCGATGCGCGCGTGTTTGAACGTTTGGCGCAGGGCGTGGTCAAACCTGCACTGGCCTTGTCGCTGCACACCACCAAGCCCGCCTTGCGCGAGCAGTTGCTGCCGCGCGCGCCGCGCATCACGCCCGAACAACTGGTCGAGGCGGGGGAAACATATGCGCGCCTGACCGGTTATCCGGTGCAGTATCAGTGGACCTTGCTTGAAGGCGTCAATGATGGGGACGACGAGATCGACGGCATCGTACGCCTGTTAAAAGGCAAGTACGCGGTGCTGAACATGATCCCGTACAACACCATCCCGGACCTGGCGTTCAAGCGGCCCAGTTGGGAGAGCGCGCGCGCGATTGCGGCCAGCTTGCATCGGCGCGGGGTGCTGACCAAGCTGCGCGATTCGGCCGGGCAAGATGTCGATGGCGGTTGCGGGCAACTGCGCGCCCGCGCCGCGGCGCCGGCGCACAGGACGATTGCGCTCAAGCGCGCAGGTCCGGCCTGACAGTTCAGCGCGCCGGCCCGGCTGGTCCGGCGTCAGCCTCGCCAGCCTTGCGCGGCGCCCAGTTGTCGTACTTGCGCTCGATCCGGCGCGAGGTACCGTCGCGGTTCATGGCGTCGAGCGCGGCGTTCATCTTGTCGATGATGGCGTCCGGCACAGCGCGGTTGCAGGCAAGATAAGCCTTGACCTGGTTAAACACCAGCACAGGAACGATCTTCCCGGCGAAGCCATCTCGTTCGAGCACGCCGCCGCCGGGACGCAAGCCGGTCGCCCACAGGTCGATCCGGTTCATCAACAGTTTTTGCGGGTTGAGCATGTCGTTCGGGGCCGGATCGACCTTGAAACCGCGCGAGCGCAGATAGTCGTCGCGCACGTCGCCATTGTAGGTACCGATGCGCAGCCCGCGCGCATCGTCCAGGGTGCTCAGCTGATAGTTGCGGTCGGCCCGCCCCAGCAGTACCCAAGCGCCCTCGTCGGTCGGTCCCACCCATTTGAACAATGGCTCACGCTCGGGCGTGCGCGTGGTGGCGTAGACGCAGCCGTTGGGACGCTGCACGGCCGAGGTAAGCGCGCGTTTCCAGGGCAACACGTCAATCGAATAGCTCAGTCCGGTACGCGCCATGATCTCGTGGATCTTGTCGGATGAGTAGCCCGCCACGCGCTCGCCCTCCACCATGATGGCCGGCGGTGCATATTCGGTCGTGATGAAGAGCTGCGGCGGCACCTCCGGCAAGCCCGCATGGCCAGGCGAGCCGGCCAGCAATCCCGCAACAAGTAATAACTGCTTTACCATGGCTGGCCTTTGCGATTCCCTCGACCAAGCATACCAGTTCCCGGCTTTTGGCGGCAATCGTGCTGCTGAGCACGAATTGATGCCATTTTGATGGCAGAGCAATGTTGCGGCACAAATAGGGCAGCGCGCCTGGGACAGGCAAGCGCCGCTGCCGGCCGCGCCGGCCGTCGTCCGCGTGAATGACAATTTCCGCGCGCGGTTCGCCGCGCGCACCAATGATGCAGCACAAAGCTTAAGCGGGTTCGCTGGCTGGAATGCCTCATGTCCGCTCATCATGACCTTGGCTACCGTTCGCTGTTCGCCCATCCGGGACTGGTGCGCGAGCTGGTTACGGACTTCACGCCGTTCAAGCTGTTTGACGATGTCGCGCTGTCCTCCTTCGAAGCGGTCGATCCGGTGTATGTGAGCGAGCGCCTGGCGGGGCGCCCGAACGATATCGTCTGGCGCGTGCGGATCGGCGAGCAATTCCTGTACGTGGTCATCCTGCTCGAATTCCAGTCCGGCGTGGACCGCTGGATGGCCTTGCGCATGCAGAATTATGTGGGTTTGCTGTGCCAGAACCTGGTCAAGCAGCATCAATTGCCGCCGTCTTTGCAGTTGCCGCCGGTGCTGCCGCTGGTGTTCTACAACGGCGTGCCGCATTCGAGCGCCCGCACCGACCTGGCTACCCTGTTCATGGAAGCGCCGGCCGAACTGGCGCCGTTCCAGCCATCCCAGCGTTACGTGCTGATCGACCAGCAGCGCCTGGACACGGCGGCGCTGGAAGCGAATGCCACCCTGCTGGCGCTGCTGTTTCGGATGGAACTTTCGAGCGCTTCCGAGGTCAGAAACACTATCTTGCCGGCGTTGGCAACCTGGTTCCAGGACGCGCCCAGGCCAGCCTGATGCGCTCGGTCGGAGCGTGGATCGAGAGCCTGGCGAGCTGGCGCGGCGAACCAGCATCGTTCACATTTGACAGTACGGAGGAGATAGCCGACATGGGACGCAAATTTGCAAGCTGGGCCGAGGAGTTCGAAGACATCGGTTTTCAGAAGGGAACCGAAAAAGGGCAGGCTGAAGGCTGGGCCAAGGGCAGGACAGAAGGACACCTCAGCGCCCTGCGTGGCGTGCTGACGCAGCTGTTGCGCAAGCGCTTCGGCAACTTGCCGGAACCGGTGGAACAGCGCATCGGCCAGGCCAGCCTGGCGCAACTCGAACAATGGTTCGCGCGCAGCCTCGACGCTCCTGGCCTGGAGGCGGTATTCGGCAACGGTGCGGCATCAAGCTAGCTGCGCACCTGGCCGGCCCCTGGCAGCCTGTCGGACTTGGGGAGTCGACGCGAAAAAATAGCTGGGCGAGGCCGGATTTTGACGATGTCGCAGTGCCAATAGCGAGCTATTGGCCGAGAAAGCGGCGAAATATGGACCGTCCCAGGTATTTTTGCAGCCGACGATCCCAAGTCCGACAGGCTAGGCCTGCACCTGGGCCAGCGCCACCGTGGCATGGCGCGCCACCAGTTCGTGATACAGCGCGGTATAACTCTTGGCCATCTGCTCGGCGGTAAACAACTCCCAGTAGCGCGCTTCGGCGCGCTTGCCCATCGCTTGCGCCAGTTCCGGGTTGTCCCACAGCTTGCGCATGGCCTCGCCAAAGGCTTGCGGATCGCTCGGCGGCACCACCAGGCCCGTTTCGGCATCGATATTGATATACGTCGTGCCCGTGCCGATCTCGCTCGAAATCATGGGCTTACCGTACATCGCCCCTTCCAGCAGCGAAATGCCAAACGCTTCCGAGCGCAAATGCGACGGGAACACCAGCGCGTAGCACAAGGTCAGCAGCGCCACTTTGTCGGCCTCGTCGAGCGCGCCGACGAACAGCACATGCGTCAAGCCGAGCCGTTCGGCGTGCGCCTTGAGCTCGTTCTCGATCGGACCGGCGCCAACGATCACCACCGGATAATCGGTATTGGCAACCGCATCGAGCAAAATATGCAGGCCCTTGTAATAGCGCAGCACGCCGACGAACAAGAAGAAACGTTCGCCGATCCGGGTGCGCCATTTGTCCATGCGGGCCTGGTCCGGCTCCGGATAAATAGTCTTGTCGAGCCCGTAAGTGATCACGCGTGTCTTGTCGCGATAACGGTCCAGCACGGCGGACGAGGCCATGTAGTTCGGCGAGGTGGCGACAATGGTGTCCACACTTTGCAAAAAGCGGTGCTTGAGCGGCTGGTACAGGCGCAGCAATTGTTTCTGGCGCACGATGTCGGAGTGGTAGGTCACCAGGCTCGGCTTCTTGATGCGCGAAATAAAGTGCGCCAGGTCCATGAACGGCCACGGAAAGTGATAATGCACCACGTCCGCATCTTCCGCCATGCGCGCCAGCTCGCGGAAAGCGGCCACCGAAAACCCGGTCGATGAAATTTCGAAGTCGAGCGGCAGCAGGCGCACCTTGTGACCTTCGAACTCGACGTCGCGCTTTTCTTTCTGGCGCGTCAGGGTCAGCACTTCATTGCGCACGCCCAGGCGCCCGGTGCCGACGCACATTTGCCGGATGACCTGCTCGACGCCGCCCACCGATTCCGGGAAATAGGTTTTATAGAAATGTAGGACACGCATAGTTTCGCAAATGCCAAAGGTCGACGTCAGATTATTGGGAAAGGACGGCACGATACACGGCGGCGGTCTGCAGCGCGGTGTCGTGCCAGGTCAACTGGGCTGCGCGAGCGCGGCCCGCCGCAATGCATTGCTGCCGCAGCGCGTCGTCGCGCGCCAGCGCCTGCATCGCCGCAGCGATCTCGCCAGTGTTGCCCGGATCGACGTCAAGCGCCGCGCCCCGGGTTACTTCCGGCAAGGAACTGCTATTCGAGGCCACCACCGGCACCCCCGACGCAAACGCCTCGAGCACGGGGATACCGAAACCTTCGTACAAGGATGGAAACACAAACACCCCCGCGCCCGCATACACATGGCGCAAGCCCTCGGCGCCGGTCAGCTGGTTCAGCCACACCACCTGCTCGCCATCCTGCTGCGCCGCGGCGATGCGCGCGATCAGTTCTTCGCAGCGCCAGCCGGCGCCGCCCACAATGACCAGCTGGCGTTCGGCGCGCAGCGCATCCGGCAAACTCAAGTACGCACTGAGCAAGCGCTCGACGTTCTTGCGCGGCTGCAAAGTACCGACAAACAAAAAATAGCCCGCACGCAGGCCGTTCCGCTGCAGGGTCTGCGCCACGGCGGCCGCGTCGGGCGCTTGCAGCCATGCCGCGTCGACACCGTTGAGTACCACGCTGATGCGCTTTTCATCGACCCCGAAGCATTCGACCAGTTCACCGATCGCAAAGTTCGACACCGCGATCACATGTTGTGCCTTGCGCGCCGCTTTTTGCTGCATCCAGTTCTTGGCGCGCCGCATGCCGGGGCTGCACCAGTGCGGATACTTGATCGGCAGCGCATCGTGCAGGGTCGCCACCACCGGGCAATCCATGCGCACGATACGGTAATCGGTCGCGTGAAACAGATCGGCCGGCATGTGCATGCGGTGCGCCGCCGGCGTGAGCAGGTCGGTCAGGCTGGCCGCTTCGAACGATTGCGGCAGGGGCCGGCCCACCTTGACGTCCGTGGCGTCGCCGCGCGCACGCGGATACGAGTAAGCGGCCACATCGCAGCCGGCGCCCGGCAAGTGCTGCAGCAGCGCCTGGGTGTACACGCCGATCCCGTCCAGCCGTCCGCCGGTCAGGCCCGGTTCGATCATGGTCGTTCCCAGGCCGACGCGCAGGCGGCTCACGCCTGGTACATCCAGCGCAGCGTATCGGCCAGCGGAATCGGGGACAGGCCGCCGATCGCGCCGCGCAGTTTTTCATTGTTGCCCATCAGGACCAGCACATCCTTGGCGCGCACGAAGGCCGGATTGACCTTGACCTCGATCCGGTAGCCGGCGATCGACGCCATCAGCGCGATGACCTCGCCCAGCGAATGCGCCTGGCCCGAGCAGATATTGAAGGCCTGGCCGGCCACGTCGGCCACCAGCAGGCGGCGGTAACTGTCGGCCACCATGCGCACATCGGAAAAATCGCGCGCGATGGCCTGGTTGCCCAGTTCGATGACGGGTGCGGCCTTGCGGAAATGCGAGACGATCTTGGGCAGCAGGAAGTTCTCGTCCTGGCCGACACCGGTATAGTTGAAGGGCCGCGCGATGATGATCGGCAGCTTGTCGCTCCACAACTGCGCCATGTGTTCCATGGCCAGCTTGCTGACGGCGTAATCGTTGGCCGGCGCGGGCGCGAGCGACTCGTCGATCTGGCCGGCGCTGGCGTTGCCGTAGACATTGGCCGACGAGGCCAGCAGCACCGCCGATGGCTGGTGGCGCTGGGCGGCCAGCGCTTCAAGCAGGTTGCGGGTGCCGACGATGTTGACGCGGTAAATCAGTTCGGCGTTGGCATGCGCGACGAAGGCGATGCCGGCCAGGTGTACCACGACATCGGGCTGCACCTGTTCGACCATGGCGGCCACGCCGGCGCGGTCGAGCAGGTCGACCGCGAACACATCGGTGTTAGGGAGGCTCTCGCCGTGGCCGGGCACCACGGTGCCGAACACGCGGTAGCCGGCGGCGGCCAGTTCGCGCGCCACGTAGCGTCCCGTGAAGCCGTGCAGGCCGGTGATCAGGGCACGCTTGCCCTGCCCTTCGGCGCCGGGCGCGGGAGACGTTTCCGTGACCATGGCCGTCATATCAGAACGAAAAACCCTGTTCGTTGCGGCGCATGTCGGCCTCGACCATCATCTGGCACAACTGCTCCAGGGTGGTTGTCGGCGCCCAGCCGAGCTCGCGCAAGGCCTTGCCCGGATCGCCGATCAGCAATTCCACTTCGGCCGGACGATAGAACTTGGGGCTGATGCGCACCAGCAGCTTGCCGGTGCGGGCGCAATGGCCGGTCTCGGCTTCGCCCTTGCCCGTGTACTCGACATCGATGCCGGCGCCCTTGAACGCCATGGTGACGAAGTCGCGCACGGTTTCGGTACGGTTGGTGGCCAGGATGAAGGTGTCAGGCTGTTCGGCCTGCAGGATGCGCCACATGCCTTCCACGTATTCCTTGGCATAACCCCAGTCGCGCTTGGCGTCGAGGTTGCCCAGTTCCAGCACGTCGAGCTTGTTGAGGACGATCTTGGCGACCGAATCGGTAATCTTGCGGGTAACGAATTCACGGCCGCGCAGTGGCGATTCGTGATTGAACAGGATCCCGCTGGAACCGAAAATGCCATACGACTCGCGGTAATTGACCGTCATCCAGTGGGCGTACAGCTTGGCCACACCGTACGGGCTGCGCGGGTAAAACGGGGTATCTTCGACTTGCGGGATGGCCTGGACCTTGCCGAACATTTCGGAGGTCGATGCCTGGTAGAAGCGCGCTTTCGGGTTGACGATGCGGATCGCTTCGAGCAGGTTAACTGCGCCCAGGGCGGTAATGGTTGCGGTAGCGACTGGCTGTTCGAACGACACACCGACGAAACTCTGGGCCGCGAGGTTGTACACCTCGTCCGGCTCGGCGGTCTGCATCAGGCGAATACTGGAGGACAAGTCGGTCAGGTCATATTCGACCAGGCGCAGCTGCGGATGCGCCTGGATGCCGAGCTCTTCGATACGCCAGAAGTTCACCGAACTCGTGCGACGATAGGTCCCGGTGACCTGGTAGCCCTTTTCTAGCAACAACTGCGCAAGGTAGGCGCCGTCTTGCCCGGTGATTCCGGTAATCAGGGCTTTTTTTGTTGTTTTTTGCATATTCGTGATATTCGTGTGTAGTTCGATAGCGGTAATCTGCACGTCCAACTCGCAGTTAACAACGCAGCATTGTAACAGAACCGCCCTGACTATTCTTTACGCAAGAGAAAGTCGTGCAATATAAACAAGAACTTGCGTGGATATTATGCCTGTTTTCTACGCACAAGGGCAGCACCTTACGGATTGTTACGCCTGTCTTGAACTGTCATGAAATGTAGTAATACACCGCACTCCACGCCATGCTTACTACAAAAAAACGGCCGCGATCAGCAATGATGGCGGCCGTTCCGGTGCAACAAGGCGCTCTGTCGCGCTCTTTACAGGGCGATCAGCGCTCCGACACCGCATCGACCACGCACAGCGCGGTCATGTTGACGATGCGGCGCACGGTGGCCGAGGGGGTCAGGATATGCACCGGCTTGGCGCAGCCGAGCAGCACCGGGCCGATCGCGATGCCGCTGCCGGCCGCCGTCTTGAGCAGGTTGTAGGCGATGTTGGCGCTGTCGATATTGGGCATTACCAACAGGTTCGCTTCGCCCTGCAAGGTCGAGTGCGGCATCATCTGCTTGCGCAGCTTGGCGTCGAGCGCGACGTCGCCGTGCATCTCGCCATCGACTTCCAGCTGCGGCGCCTTTTGCTGCACCAGCGCCAGCGCCGCGCGCATCTTTTGCGCCGAGGCGCTGTTGGCCGAACCGAAGTTCGAGTGCGACAACAAGGCCGCGCGCGGAATCAGGCCGAAGCGGCTCATCTCGTCGGCCGCCATGATGGTGATCTCGGCCAGTTGCTCGGCGCTCGGATTCTCGTTGACGTGGGTGTCGACGATGGCCATCTGGCGTTCCGGCAGGATCAGGAAGTTCATCGCCGCATACACATTGGCGCCGTCGCGCTTGCCCAATACCTGGTCGATATAGTGCAGGTGCAAATTGGTGGTGCCGAAGGTGCCGCAGATCATGCCGTCGGCGTCGCCCTTGTGGATCATCATCGCGCCGATCAGGCTGTGGCGGCGGCGCATTTCCAGCTTGGCGTATTCCTGGGTCACGCCTTTCCGCATGGTCATCGCGTAATACGTCTGCCAGTAATCGCGGTAGCGGTCTTCGTGGTCCGGGTTGATCACGTCGAAATGCTCGCCCTGCTTCAAGCGCAGGCCGAACTTGACGATACGTTGCTCCAGCACGCTCGGACGGCCGACCAGGATCGGACGCGCCAGTTTCTCGTCGACCACCACTTGCACCGCGCGCAGCACGCGTTCTTCTTCGCCCTCGGCGTAGACGATGCGCTTGAGTTCCGGCGGGGCCGCCTTGGCCACCGCGAACAGCGGCTTCATGAACGTGCCGCTGCGGTACACGAACTGCTGCAGGCTGTCGGCGTAGGCTTCCAGGTTGGCGATCGGGCGCGTCGCCACGCCCGACTCGAACGCGGCCTTGGCCACGGCCGGGGCGATGTGGATCAACAGGCGCGGATCGAAGGGCATCGGGATCAGGTATTCCGGGCCGAACGACAGGTTGCTGATGCCGTAGGTGGTGGCCACCACGTCCGACTGCTCGGCGTGGGCCAGGTCGGCAATCGCATGCACGACCGCAATTTCCATCTCGCGCGTGATGGTGGTGGCGCCGCAATCGAGGGCGCCGCGGAAAATGTACGGGAAGCACAGCACATTGTTCACCTGGTTCGGATAGTCCGAACGCCCGGTGGCGATGATGGCGTCGCCGCGCACGGCCTTCACGTCTTCCGGCAGGATTTCCGGGCTCGGGTTGGCCAGCGCCAGGATCAGCGGATTGGCCGCCATGGCCTTGACCATGTCTTGCTTGAGCACGCCGCCGGCGGACAGGCCCAGGAAAATATCGGCGCCCGGCATGACGTCGGCCAGGGTGCGCAAGGGGGTCTCTTGGGCGAAACGCTCCTTGTCCGGGTCCATCAGTTCGACGCGGCCCTTGTAGACCACGCCGGCCAGGTCGGTCACATAGATGTTCTCGATCGGGAAACCGAGGTCGACGATCAGTTCCAGGCAGGCCAGCGCCGCCGCGCCCGCGCCCGACACCACCAGCTTGCACTCGCGGATATCCTTGCCGACGACCTTGATGCCGTTCAGGATGGCGGCGCCGACGATGATCGCGGTACCGTGCTGGTCATCGTGGAAGACGGGAATCTTCATGCGGCTGCGCAACTGGCGTTCGATATAGAAGCACTCGGGCGCCTTGATATCTTCCAGGTTGATGCCGCCGAACGTCGGCTCGAGCGAGGCGATGATGTCGACCAGCTTGTCCGGGTCTTGCTCGTTGATCTCGATATCGAAGACATCGATGCCGGCGAACTTCTTGAACAGCACGCCCTTGCCTTCCATCACCGGTTTGGATGCCAGCGGACCGATATTGCCCAAGCCCAGCACGGCGGTGCCGTTGGTGATGACCGCCACCAGATTGCCGCGCGCCGTGTATTTATAGGCGTTGCCCGGATCCTTGACGATCTCTTCGCACGGCGCGGCCACGCCCGGCGAATACGCCAGGGCCAGGTCGCGCTGGTTGAGTAACTGCTTGGTGGGGGTGACGCTGATCTTGCCGGGGCGGGGGCACTCGTGATACTCGAGCGCGGCGAGGCGCAATTGCTGGCGCAGTTCTTCCTTCTTCTCTGGTGACGAATCCATGCTGGTACGGCCTTCCTGTGTACTGTCGGGGACTGACGATTTTATCAGACGTGATCTTTCAACAAGGTACGTATTTTCACCAAGCTCGGGTCAATTGCCGTAAAACATGCCTTTTTTGCGGCAAGAAAAACAAAGCGAACGTTCGCTCGGCGTCACAAGGCGGTACAGATTGCCGACAGTTGATACAAATCCTAGACATAAACGCAATAGACCCCGGCACGCTCGCGGACCGAGAATGCCACATCGCGGCACTGCCGGCCGGAACCTCCGTCCGCGCGCGGCGCGCCCCAACCTGTCCGGAGACCAAGCCCATGAACGACTTCCAGAAATGCCTTCCCGCCGGCCTGATCGCCGCCACCCTGCTTACCGCCTGCGGCGGCGGCGGTGGCGACGCCGGCAAGCCGGCTCCGCTGCCGACGCCCGACCCGGTGGCCCGGGTCGACATCCTGATGAGTAACGAGCGCGGCATGAAGGCCGTCACCATCGACGACAAGAACGCCTATGTCGCGCTGACCAATACCGAAGCCGAGGGCACCGCGGTGATCGCCACCGCGCGCGGCGTGAGCGCCAAGTCGGCCTGGCAAAACGTGGCCCTGGGCGAATGCAAGCTGCCGGCCAGCGCGCAGGTCGCAGTGCGGCGCGCGGCCGACCTGAAGCAGGTGGACGGCAAGACCGTGCTGGTGCAGCCCGCCTGGGGCAGCGCCGACGAACACACTTTATGCGAGCTCGACCAGGCCAAGATGACCTTCGTTCCCAAGGACAAGGACTTCCGCATCTGCTACGCGAGCTATTGCGAACGCATGGAGGTCAATGACGTCAAGGCAGTCGGCAAGCGCTGGTTCGCCAACGGCGGCGCCGGCCAGAACGTGCAGGTCTCGAACGACCAGGGCCTGAGCTGGAAGCCCATCATGGGCAGCATGGACAGCATGAGCTGCACCCACCAGGCCTTCGAGGTGGCCGGTGGACGCCTGCTGACCGGCGGCGAATGCCCGCTCGACATGGCCTACGTGCGCGCCTACAGCATGAACGCCGACCATTCCGCGCTGGCGTCCATGGTCCCGGTGCCGATCAGCGTGCCGGCGCTGGAAAACCGCAATGTGCATCTGATCACCAGCTTGGGCAAGAGCGAGCGCGTGTTCATCGGCGTCGAAGGCGGCCTGTTGCGCAGCGACGACAGCGGCAAGAGCTACAAGTTCGTGCTCAAGCAGCCCTTGTCGGGCGGGACCGGCTATCCCTACATCACCAAGCTGCTCTCGCCGGCGGGCAAGCCGAACGTGATCGTCGCCGCCGGTTTCGACAAGGCGCATGGCCTGCCCTACCTGGCGTGGTCGAACGACAACGGCGACAAATGGACCGACCTGTCGAGCCTGCTGCCGGGGTACAAGCGCACGGGGGCCGACGCCACCAGCGAAGTGAGCTCGATCGCCGAAGACGCCCAGGGACGCATCCTGGTCACGGTCAATGAAGAGTTCAAGAAAAAGGGGCGCCTGCTGGAAGTCACCCTGGGCAAGCTGTAAGCGCCACCCCGGCGCCACCCCCGGTGTCAGCGCCACCCCCGGTGTCAGGTCTGACAAACGGACACGAGCTGGACTTTACTACCCCCGGTGTCAGGTCTGACAAACGGACACGAGCTGGACTTTACTACCCCCGGTGTCAGGTCTGACAAACGGACACGAGCTGGACTTTACTGAAAACCAATGGCTGGGTTCGTGTCCGAATGTCAGACCTGACACCGGGGTAATGGCTGGGTTCGTGTCCGAATGTCAGACCTGACACCGGGGTGGGTGGACACCGGGGGCGGAGAATGCCGGAGTACAATTGCGCATGCTCTCAGAATTCGACCTTATCAAGCAATTCTTTCAACGTTCCCGGCCAGGGACGGCCGCGCTCGGCATCGGCGACGATTGCGCGCTGCTGGCGCCCGCCCCAGGCATGCAGATGGCCATTTCGTCCGACATGCTGGTCGAGAACCGCCATTTTTTCGCCGGCGCCGATGCGCGCATGCTGGGCCACAAATGCCTGGCCGTGAATCTGTCGGACCTGGCGGCAATGGGCGCGCGGCCGGTCGCCTTTACGCTGGCGCTGGCGCTGCCGGCGGCCGAACCGGCGTGGCTCGGCGAATTTGCCGCCGGCCTGTTTGCGCTGGCCGACCTGCATGACTGTGAACTGATCGGCGGCGACACCACCAAAGGCCCGCTCACGATCTGCATCACCATCTTCGGCGAACTGGCGCCCGGTCACGCCTTGCGGCGCGCCGCGGCCGTCGCCGGCGACGATCTCTGGATCTCGGGCACCCTGGGCGACGCCCGCCTGGCGCTGGCCGGGTACCGCAAGGAAGTGGCACTCGATGATGCCGCGCAGCTGCTGGCGGGCGCGCGCATGCATACGCCCTCGCCGCGCGTGGCGCTTGGCCTGGCCCTGGCCGGCGCGCGCCTGGCGCACGCGGCGATCGATATCTCCGATGGGCTGGTGGGCGATCTGGGACACATCCTGGCCGCTTCCAGGGTCGGCGCCACATTCGATGTGGATGCCCTGCCGGCCGGGCCGGCCCTGGCCGCGCAGCCGCAAGCGCTGCGGCGCCGCTTCTGCGCCGCCGGCGGTGACGATTACGAGTTGTGTTTTAGCGCCGCGCCGGCGCAGCGCGAGGCGATCCTGGCCGCCGGCCTCGCCAGCGGCGCCGCCGTCACGCGCGTGGGGACGATCGATGCGGCGCCGGGCCTGCGCCTGGTCGATGCGCGCGGCCAGGCGCTCGACTTGCCATTGGCCGGATTCGACCACTTCGCCAGCGCCTGAGCATCCCTACTGCGCCGCCACCTGCCCCACATCGGCAAAGTGCGCATTATGCGGATCGTCCTTCGGCCCGTTCATCAGCCAGTAATGATGAAACGCCAGCCGCACGTTGTCGCGCAACTGCGTCTCGTCCCACGGCTTGGTGTAGAAGCGGTAAATCGCCCCCCGGTTGATCGAGTCGAGCACCGCTTCGAGCCCGGTGTAGCCGGATAAGATAATCCGGATCGTGTCGGGATAGAGTTCCTTGACCTTGCTCAAGAACTCGGTCCCGCTCATCCCCGGCATGCGCTGGTCGCACACGATCACCTGCACCGTGTGCAGCGCCAATTGCTCGAATCCTTCGGCCGGCGACACCGCCGTCAAGATCCGGTAGTTATCGCGCTTGAACAAGCGGTGCAGCGCCGAGAGCACATTCACATCGTCATCGACGATCAACAAGGTCTGGCGGTGATTGTCGGGCGACTCCGGCTCCTGCGGCTGCGCCAGGTTGGCCAGCACCATGGCGCCGAACTCCTTGACCGGCAACGGGCGGCTGAAATGAAAGCCCTGCACTTCGTCGCAGCGATGGCGCCGCAGGTAAGCCATCTGCGCCGCCGTCTCCACCCCTTCGGCGATGACCTGCATGTGCAGCGAGTGCGCCATGCCGATGATGGCCAGCGCGATGGCCGCGTCGTCCGGGTTGACCGTCACCTCGCGCACAAAGGCGATGTCGATCTTGAGTTTGTCGATCGGGAAGCGCTTCAGGTACGCCAGGCTCGAATATCCGGTCCCGAAGTCGTCGATGGCAATCGTGATGCCCAGCTGCTTGAGGTTGCCCAGCACCTTGATCGTATGCTCGGCGTTGGACATCAGCGCGCTTTCGGTCAGCTCCAGTTCCAGCAGCGACGGGTCGATCCCGTGCTTGCCGACGGCGGCGCGGATGTCGCCTTCCAGGTCGCCCTCGACGAACTGGCGGCTCGACACATTGACCGCCACCCGCACCTCGCCGGTCTCGCCGGCCGACCACTGCGCGATCTGGCGGCAGGCTTCTTCGATCACCCATGCGCCGACGCGCACGATCAAGCCGGTTTCTTCCATCACCGGCACGAATTCGGCCGGGAACACCAGGCCGAAGCCGGGCCGGTTCCAGCGCAGCAGCGCTTCGGCGCCGGCGATGCGGCCGGTGCGCAAATTGACCTTGGGCTGGTAGTACAGCAGAAACTCGCCATGCTCGAGCGCGTGGCGCAGCGCCAGTTCGAGGTCGAGCCGGGCCAGCACCTGCACATTCATCCCGGCGGTGAAGAAGCGGTAGCCGTCGCGCCCCGCTTCCTTGGCGCGGCCCATGGCCGTGTCGGCATATTTGATCAGCGTTTCGGGATCGAGGGCGTCGTCCGGATATATGGCGATGCCGATGCTGGCCGTAAGACCCGCCTGGCGGCCGTGCAGGTCGAACGGCGCGCGCAGGGTGTCGCGCACTTCGTTGGCGACGTTGACGGCGTCCTGCTGGTTGCGCGTCATGGTGAGGATCAGCGCGAATTCGTCGCCGCCCAGGCGCCCGACCGTGTCGCGGATGCGCACGCACTGCACCAGGCGCGTGCTGAACTGGCGCAGCAATTCGTCGCCCAGGGCCGAGCCGAGCGAATCGTTGATGGTCTTGAAGCGGTCGAGCGCGATGAACAGCACCACGATGCGCCAGTGCTTGTCCTGCGCCAGCTCGATCGCTTCGCGCAAGGTCTGGTAGAACAGGGTGCGGTTGGGCAGGCCGGTCAGGCTGTCGTAGCTGGCCAGGTGCTTGAGGCGCTGGCGCGCGGCCAGCCGTTCGCTGATGTCGCGCGCGACCGCGATCAGCATGCGCGTGCCGCCCACGTTCTGGGTCTGCCAGTAGATTTCGACCGCTACTTCGCGCAGGTCGGCGCGCGTGAGCTGGTCTTCCACCAGGTCCGGGTAGCGCAGCGCGTCGCGCGCGGGGTCGGCCTGGCAGGCCAGCTGGCCGCGCGCGGCCAGGCCGTACGCGGTGGGGTCGAGCCGCAGCAGTTCGTCGCGCTGGTAGCCGAGCATGCGGCAGGCGCCGCCGTTGACATCGACCACTTTCATGGCGCCGATCTCGATCAGGAAGATGGCGTCGTCGGTGGCGTCCATGGCGCTGCGAAAGCGCTGCAGTTCGGCGGTGCGCTCGCGCACCGTTTGTTCCAGCACGGCGCCGTAGTTCTTCGATTCGCGGTGCAGCAGGCGCACCTCGAGCATGTTGCGGATGCGCGTGAGCACCTCGACCGGGTCGAACGGTTTACCGACAAAGTCGCGCGCGCCGGCGTCGAGCGCGGCCAGCTTCTTGTCCGGTTCGGCCGTCACCACCAGCACCGGCAGGTAAGCTTCGGTTTCCATGGGCGCCAGCGCCTCCATCACCTGGAAGCCGTTCATGCCCGGCATGTGCAGGTCGAGGATGATCAGGTCGTAGCGGTGCTTCATGTGCAGCGCCGCCACCTCGCGCGGGTCGGTGGTGCTGCTGACGTTGGTGTAGCCGGTGGTCGTGAGCAGGTACTCGAGCAGCTGGACGTTGACCATCTGGTCGTCGACGATCAGGATGGCGGCGTGGTGGATGTCTTCGAGGGCTGTCATGGATTTCGCGCTTTCTGCGCAAGCTGCCGCGTGTCGGCGAATGCGAGGGTGGTGTCGATCGCCTCGTTGAATTCGTCAATATTGATCGGTTTGGTGAGGTAACGCGCAAAGCCGCTGGCCAGCCCGCGCTCGACGTCGCGCGGCATGGCGCTGGCGGTCAGCGCGATGACCGGAATGTGGGCCGTGCGCGGGTCGCTGCGCAATTCCTTGAGGGCGTCGGCCCCGCTCACGCAGGGCAGGTTCAGGTCCATCAAGATCACGTCCGGCAGGTGCGCCTTGGCCATTTCGATGCCGAGGTGGCCATCCGGCGCGGTGAGCAGATGCAGGTCGGGCCGGTAGCGCACGATCTCCTGCACCAGCTTCAGGTTGGCCGGGTTGTCTTCGACGTACAGCAAGGTGTGGTCGGCGCGCGGCGCGCTCGCTGCCTTGGGTTCGAGCGCGATCACGGTCGCCTCGCCCACCACCGACGGCACCGGCTGGGTCAGTCCCAGTTCGATCCAGAACACGGTGCCCACGCCGACACTGCTCGAGACGCCGATTTCGCCGCCCATCAGTTCGACCAGGCGGCGCGTGACGACCAGGCCGATGCCGGTGCCTTCTTCGCTGCCGTTTTCCTGGCCCAGGCGGTTAAACGGCTGGAACAGCGAATCGATCTGCTCGGGGCGCAGGCCCATGCCGGTATCCTGCACCGACAGGCGCACCCGGTTGGCGGTGACGACGCTGCAGTCGCACACCACCGCGCCCATCTCGCGGTTGTACTTGATCGCGTTCGACAGCAAATTGAGCAGCACCTGCTTGAGGCGCGTGCGGTCGGCCTGCACCACGGCGAGCGGCGCGTCCGGGAACAGCATGCGGATCTTGCGCTGCTGCGCCAGCGGTTCGGTCATGTTGCGGCACTCGACCAGCATGTCGGCCAGCGCCACCGGTTCCATCGACAAGGTCACGGTGCCCGATTCGACCTTGGCCAGGTCGAGGATTTCGTTGATCAGGGTAAGCAGGTGGCGCCCCGACTTGAGAATGTGGCCGGCGAACTCCTTCTTTTGCGGCAGTGTGGACGGCAGCGATTCGGACGTGAGAATCTGGGCGAAGCCGAGAATGGCGTTGAGCGGCGTGCGCAGTTCGTGGCTCATCGACGACAGGAAGGCCGACTTGGCCTGGTTGGCGTTCTTGGCCGCGGACATGGCCACTTCCAGTTCGGCGTTGGTCAGTTCGAGCTGCATGGTGCGTTCATGCACCCGCACTTCCAGGCGCTCGTTGAGGTCCATGATTTCCTGCTGGGCGCGGGCGCGTTCCTCGGCTTCGCGCGCAATCGCGTGGTGCGACGTTTCGAGCGCGCCGGTGCGCTGTTCGATTTCGCCCAGCATGGCGTTGAAGGAGTCCACCAGTTCGCCCGCTTCGTCGTCGCTGATGCGCGGGGCGCGCCGCGAGTAGTCGCGCGTGCTGACCACTTCGCGCGCGGTTTCGGTGAGCGCCACGATCGGCGCGGTGACGATGCGCCCGAGCCGGCGCGTCATCAGCCAGGCGATCAGCATGGCCAGCGCGATCACGCCGGCGGCGATGCTCAGGTAGTCGACCGCGCGCGCGACCAGGGTATATTCGGCGCGCAGGTAGACGGTGCCGAGCAGTTCGCCGTTTTCGACCACGCGCCGGTACAGCAGCAGGTCGTCGCCGGAGACGCGCAGGTCGTCGGTCTGCGGGCTGACCGGGAAGGCCTGCTGTTCGCCCGGCGCGCGGTAGGAGGCGAACAGGGCGCCCTTGGCGTCGTAGATGGCGCCGGCCCGCACCGACGGGCGGATGCGCAGCAGCGCCAGGTTTTCGGTGGCCAGGCGGGCGTCATCAAAGGTCAGCGCGGCCGAGGTCATGTGGCCGAGCAGTTCGGCCTGGGTCGCCATGTCGCCCAGCAGGGCCTTGTGGTAGTTGCGCAGGTCGTAGGCGATCACGGTGCCGATCGACACCAGCAGCGCCGCCAGGGTGGTGAGCATGACCACCGTGACCAGTTTTTCGCGGATCGAGCGCACGATCATGAGACCCCCTGCACACGGTTGGCGGCGGCCAGCATGCGGGCGCTGATGCGCAGGCGGCTGGAGTTGACCTGGCCGAGGGCGACGTCGAAACGCAGCCGGTCCTGGGCCACGACGAAGGCGATCATGCAGCCGAGCGCGATGCCGTCCTCGGCGTCGGAGACGGTCAGCACCGACTGGCCGCGCGCGGCGGCCAGCATGTCGATCACGGCGGCGCGTTCGCCGGCGCCGATGAACAGGATGTGGATGCCGCCGACCAGGTCGCCGCGGCGCAGCCTGCGCACCAGCACGGCGTGCCCGGCGACGGTGCGCCCGGCCACCATTTGCTCGAGCTGGTCGGCCAGGCCGTCATTGCCGCAGACGCCGATCTGGAGCGGGCTGTCGGCGCGCGCGAAGCTGCCGTCGGGCCACTCGACAAAGCCGGCGAATTTGAACAGGTAGGCCGCCTTGACCTGGTTTTCGACGCTGGGCGGCGACTGGGCCGCGCCAGGGCCGCTCCAGGCCAACAGGGCCAGCACGATGGGCAGCGCCAGCGCCCGCCCCGCGCGCCGGCGCAATGCGAACCGGCTCAGGCCCGCCATGGCAGTTCGGCCAGCAAGAGAATCGGGGACATGGGACTCCAATCCGGATCAGACAAAAAGCAAACTCAGCGGTAACGGCCAGCATATCAGAGCAACAGGCCCGTGGCGCACGGCAGGACGATTTCCCCAGATCTACTCTACGCTTTTTTACCTCTCTTGGATATTCCTTGTGAAACATTGCAACAGGGTGGACGAACAGTGTTGCATACGGCATGGTAAAGTAGAATCGCAGGGCCGCGCCGTCGCGCTCCCTCCCCTGATCTGTATTTCGATCTGTAATCCGATCCCCCCATGACCGTCCAAAAGGAGCAACACGTGACGAACGACATTCTCGATCTTTCCGCCAAAGTCGGCCGCGCGCTGCAAGCGAAAGGTTTGCTGCTGGTAACCGCCGAATCATGCACCGGCGGCGGGGTGGCGCAAGCGGTCACCGAGGTGGCCGGCTCGACCGCCTGGTTCGATTGCGGCTTCGTGAGCTATTCGAACGCGTCCAAGACCGAGCTGCTCGATGTGTCGGCCGCGCTGATCGCGCAGCTGGGCACGGTCAGCGAGGAAGTGGCGTCCGCCATGGCCACAGGCGCGTTGGCGAACAGCAACGCGCATGTGGCGGTCTCGACCACCGGCATCGCCGGCCCGAGCGGCGCGGTGCCGGGTAAACCGGTCGGCACGGTCTGCTTCGGCTGGGCCAGGGGCGACACGGTCCAGACCGAACGCCTGGTGTTTGCCGGCGACCGCCAGGCGGTGCGCGAGCAGACCGTGCTGCATGCGCTGCAAGGCTTGCTGCGCATCATCGAATAGCGCGAACACGACGCCGATGGCGCCGCGCCGCCATCGCCATTTTCAACCCTTTGCCTGATGCAAACGCCGCTAACCTAAGCGTCGTCATTCCCGCGCAGGCGGGAATGACGGGTGAGTCATTTTCTGGAGCAATTCGATGCACAATACGGTTCATTTCATCTTGCAGGGCAAGGGCGGCATCGGCAAGACCCTGGTCTCGACCATCCTCGCGCAGTGGCTGGCGGGCAAGGACGAGGAGCGGCCCCTGCGCTGCTACGACACCGACCAGGAAAACGCCACCTTTTCGCGCTACAAGGCGATGGACGTGAAACACGTGCCGGTCATGACCGATGCGCGCAACATCGACCCCAAGCGCTTCGACGCGCTGATGATCGACCTGCTGGAAGAAGAAGGCAACTGCGTCATCGACAACGGCGCCAACACCTTTTCGCCGCTGATGGGCTACCTGCTGGAAAACGATTGCTTCGACCTGCTCAAGGAATCCGGGCGCAAGGTGTATATCCACACCATCGTCGGCGGCGGCGACACGCTGCACGATACGGCCATGGGTTTTGTCTCGACCGCCAAGTCGACCACGGTGCCGCTGGTGCTGTGGGAAAACGAGCACTTTGGCCCCTTGCAATCGGCCACCGGCAAGGTGTTTACCGAGTCCCAGACCTACGCCGACAACGCGGCGCGTGTGTGCGGGCGCGTGGTGCTGTCGCAACGCAACGCCGACACCTTCGGCGCCGATATCAAAAAGATGAATATCGCGCGCCTGACCGCCCAGGAAGTGCGCGAAAGCGACAAATTCAACGTGATGGAAAAGCAGCGCATCAAGGTGGTGTTCCGCGACCTGTTCGAACAACTCGACAAAGTGCAGTGGTAAGCCGGCATGGACCAGCAAAAACTGCGCACCCTCGTCTTTGAAAAGACCGGCGTGCGGATCGATATCGACGATCCGATTTTCGCGCTGGTGGCCTTGAACGAGGCGGTGCTGGCCGAAGCGGTCGAGCGCCACGTGGCATTGCTCGACGACGCGAGCGCCGACCTGGCCGACCAGGTGCGGGCGCTGCAGGACGCCGGCTACCTGGGCAACGGCGGCACGCCCGCCGCGCGTCCGGCGGCGCTGGCGACGGCGGCGCCAGGCCCCGTCCAGGCTGCTGCGGCGCAGGAAAAACGCCTCATCGCCATCGCCGGGGGCGCCGCGCTGCTGTGCGCGTTCGTGGTGCTGGCCGGCCAGGCGCTGCTGTTGCGGCCGGCCCCCGCCCAGGCCCCGGTGATGGTGGCCAAGGAACTCACGCCCGCGCAAAGCGCCGCCCTGCGCGATGGCGAAAAACTGGCCAGGGTCGTCTCGACACTCGATCCCAAAACCCGCGCCGCCATCGCCGCCGGGATGCAAAAGCCGTAATTTCCGGCAAGCGCAGCCAGGTGTTCCAGATATGCGCTATCATATCTACATATCTTCACATGTTGACTATGAAACCTTCTCCCGATAACGACGCCTCGATCGCCCAACTGGCCGACCTGTTCCATCTGCTGGGCGACCCGACCCGGCTGCGCATCGTATTGTCGTGCTTGCCAGGGCCGATTGCGGTGGGCGACATCGCCGCCGGCCTGCAATTGAGCAGCTCCCTGGTCAGCCACCACCTGCGCCTGCTGCGCGCCGCGCGCATCGTCAAGGCCGAGCGCCAGGGCAAGCAGGTGTTTTATTCGACGGCGGACGCCCACATCAGCGGCGTGCTGACCGACATGCTCGAACACATCGCCGAACCCACCAATGGAATCGACCCATGACCAGCGCCCACGACCACGACCATGACCACGCCGGACACGGCCACGCGCACGCGCCGGCCAAGGCGGCGGACAAGCACGACCACAAACACGACCACGGACACGACCATGGGCACGGCCACCATCATCACCAGCTCGATCCGAACGGCAACGGGCGCGCCTTTGCGCTGGCGATCGGCCTGAACACGGTATTTGTCGGCATCGAATTCTTTTATGGATTCCTGGCCAATTCGACCGCGCTGATGGCCGACGCCGGCCACAACCTGTCGGATGTGCTGGGCCTGATGCTGGCCTGGGGCGCGGCCATGCTCACCCGGCGCGCGCCGAACGGGCGCTACACCTACGGCCTGCGCAGTTCCTCGATCCTGGCGGCGCTGCTCAACGCCCTGCTGCTGATGCTCGCCTGCGGCGCGATCGGCTGGGAAGCCGTGCACCGCTTCGCCAATCCGGCCCCGGTGCAGGGCATGACGATGTCGGTGGTGGCCGGTATCGGGGTGCTGGTCAACGGCTTGTCGGCCTGGCTGTTCATGGCCGGCAGCAAGGACGACCTGAACATCCGCGGCGCCTACCAGCACATGGCGGCCGACGCCGCCATTTCGCTGGGCGTGGTGGTGTCGGGCGTGGCGATCATCTTCACCGGCTGGACCTGGCTCGACCCGGCGGTCAGCATCGTGATCGTGCTGCTGATCCTGGTCACCACCTGGGGCTTGCTGCGCGAATCGCTCGACCTGGTGCTGGCGGCGGTGCCGGCCAATGTCGATGCCGGCGCGGTGGGCGACTATCTGCTGGCGCAGCCGGGCGTGGCCGGCATGCACGACCTGCATATCTGGGCCATGAGCACGACCGAAACGGCCCTGACCGCGCATCTGGTCATGCCCGCCGGCTACCCGGGCGACGCCGCGCTGGACGCCATCGTGGCAGCGCTCAAGGCCGATTATGCGATTGCCCACTGCACCTTGCAGGTGGAACTGGGGACGAGCGAGCACAGCTGCGTTCTGCATGGGGAAGCGGCCAGGCCAGTCTAGCGTCGACGCCAGCCGGAGGCGACGTGGTTTTTTTGCCGAACCCGTCCGAATCGGGTCGAAAGCCGGCAGCGATCTTGTATAGTCGGCTAACAATTTCGTGAAAGACATCTTTGCCGAATGCCGCCGGGGGCGAGGGACGCTGGGGGCCGCTTGCGGCCATCCATGTCGGAAAGGCTCCCGTGTTGACATTCTCACAACTTCAACGATCGCTTGGGGCATTGCTGATGCTGCTGGGCGCTGTCGTGATGGCCGGCTGGGGCCTGCGCCTGCGCGATCTGGTGCAACCGCTGTCCGGCGCGGTCGCGATGGTGTTCAACACGGCGCTGTGTTTCATACTTGCCGGTATCGCCCTCGCGATTTCCGACCGGCAAGCGCCGCTGGCGCGCGCCGTGCGTGGCGCAGCCTGCGCGGCCATGCTGGGCGTGGCCGGCGTGGCCGGCCTGCAAAACCTGATCGGCATCGACCTGCATGTCGACCAGCTGTTCGTCCATGTCTGGCTGACCGACCCCAACCCCCATCCCGGACGCATGTCGCCGCTCGCCTGCGTGGGTTTCTGGCTGGCCGGCGCCTGTCTCCTGCTGCAGGACAGGCAAGGCGCGACGCGCGCCGCCGGCTGGGCCGTCCAGCTGCTGTGCCTGGCGCTGGTATCGCTCGGGATCATCGGCATGACCGGCCACTCGCTCAAGCTGGCGCTGCTCTACGAAGGGTATCAATTCGTCGGGATGGCGCCGCACACGGCGTTCGGCATTCTGTTGCTGGGCAGTGCGCTGTGGCTGCGCTGGTACCGCAGCGTCAAGGAGAGCGGCTTCAGGCGCGAGCGCGGCGACCAGCGCATTACCGCGATCGCCACGATCATCCTGCTCTCGATGGCGCTGACGGCCGGGATGATCAGTTCGGTCCTGTCGGCCCACCGCACCGAGGCGGCCTTGCACCTGAATATGCGGGTGGCGCATTCGAATCGCGCCCAGCTGTTGAACTTCGTGCTGGAAAACACCCGCTTGCAGGCCCGTTCGCTTGCCAGCGACCCTGCCCTGCTCAAGGAATACGCGCGCGCCGCCGGCGCCGGGCCGGCGGCCGATGAGACCGAGCTCGGGAGTCACTTGCTCAGCGACGGCTACTCTTCATTCGCCGCACTCACCGGCAAGGGCACCGCGCTGCTGCGCGCCGGCGCGCCCGCGACCAGCGCGTCCGTCACCTTGCGCATGAACAATGAGCAGGAACTTTCCTGGTCGACCCTGCCCATATTGAAGATAACGGTGCCGGTGACCACGGGAACGAGCGTCATCGGCACCATCCGGGCCGAACGCAATTTGCCCATCGTACAAACCCTGCTGGCCGATGCCGCGCTGCTGGGAAAAAGCGGCGATATTGCGATTTGCGCGGCCAGCGGCAGCGGCCGCATGAATTGCCTGCCGACCCGCCTGCACCCGCGCAGTTTTACCGGGGCGCCCCGGATGCGCGAGGGAAGCAGCCTGCCGATGAGCCTGGCACTCGATGGCCATACCGGACTGGTCGTGGCAAAAGATTACCGGGGATGGATGGTGGTCGCCGCCTACGGGCCGATCGGCGCCACCGGCCTGGGCCTGGTGGTGAAAGAAGACGCCGTCGAATTGTACGAGCCGATCCGCACGCAAATACGGTATATGGTGGCGGTGCTGGCCACACTGTTTATGTGCGGAATGTTTCTTTTGCACTGGCAAGTGTCGCCGCTGATCGCGGCGCTGCTGGCGGCCAA
Source organism: Massilia genomosp. 1 (assembly GCF_011682185.1). Lineage (NCBI taxonomy): Bacteria > Pseudomonadati > Pseudomonadota > Betaproteobacteria > Burkholderiales > Oxalobacteraceae > Massilia > Massilia genomosp. 1. Next base: position 13,142 of record NZ_WHJF01000024.1, on the reverse strand, counting down.
GCAAAAGGCGCGCGCGGGCGAGGGCAAGATCCAGGCTGTGCTCGACAATATGGCCGAGGGTCTGCTGACCATCGACGAGCATGGCCGCATCAAGTCGATCAATCCGGCCGCCGCCGCCATGTTCGGCTATGCCGCGCCGGAGGTGCTCGATAGCGCCCTCGCCGGGCTGATTCCGGCCGGCCCGCCACAGCCGGACAGCGCGCGCGGGATGCAAGTGCATGGCAAACGCAAGGATGGCAGCCTGTTCCCCCTGCACATGACCGTGCGCGAAGCGCTGCACGAAGGGGGACGCCTGTCGGTGGCGATCCTGCGCGACATCAGCGATGAGCGCCGCGCGTCCGAAGTCAGTTCGCGCTTTAGCGCCTTCCTCGACGCCACCCCCAACCTGGTGGCCTTCGTGTCCGCCGAGCGGAGGATTTTGTATCTCAACGGCGCCGGGCGCGGCCTGCTTGGCATTGCCGGGGACGAAGACTGCGGCAGCCTGTCGATGGATCAATTCGCCTGCCCCGGGAGCGCCAGCGCCTATGTGCAGGATGTTTTTCTTGAAGCGTCGCTGGCCGCCTGGCGCGGCGAATTTGCCTTGTGTACGCGCAGCGGCGCCGTGGTCCCCTTCTTGTTTTCGGTGGTGCGTATCGAGCATCTGGAGGGCGAAGCCGGTTCGTACGCGATGGTGGGGGTCGATGTCAGCGAGCGCAAGCGCGCCGAAGACGACCTGCGCAAGACGCTCGAGCGTTTCAACCTGGTCGCGCGCGCCACCAACGATACGGTGTGGGACTGGGACTTCACGACCGACGAGATCTGGTGGAATGCCGGCATTGCGCACACCTTCGGTCACGAGCTGGCCAGCACGGCAACGCCGGCCCAATGGTGGGTCGACCAGATCCATCCGGACGACCGCGATCGGGTCACGCGCGAAGTCGAGCATGAAATCCAGGCGGGCGGCCAGTACTGGACCGGCGAGTACCGCTTCCGCCTGGCGAACGGCACGTTTGCCTATGTCCACGATCGCGGCTACATCATCCACGACGCGCACGGCGCGGCGGTGCGCATGATCGGCGCCATGATGGACATTAGCGAGCGCAAGAATGTCGAAGAACGCATGCGCCAGCTGGAAGAACGTTTTTCCAAGATTTTTAGCATGAGTCCGGTTGCGATTACCGTCAGCAACATCGCCGATGGCGCCTTTTTGGAAGTCAACGATGCGTTTTGCGCACTGATCGGACAGGAACGCAGGGTGCTGCTGACCCGTCCCGCCGCGCCGCTCGATGACTGGTTCGCCCCTGCGGCCCATGCCGCCATGATGGAGCGGCTGCGCCGGGAAGGCTCGCTCAGCGACGTGGAAGCGGCCATGCGCACCGCCGATGGCGCCGTGATCAGCGTGCTGCTGTCGGCCGACGTGGTGGAGCTGTCCGGCGCGCCCCATCTGCTGTGTTTGTACAACGACATCACCCACCGCAAGCGGACTGAAGACCGGCTCAGGTTAAGCGAGGAAAAGTTCCGCTCGATCGTGGAGACCACCAAAGACTGGATATGGTCGCTCGACAGGGACGGCCGCATCCTCTATTCCAACCCGGCGGTCGAGGCCATGCTCGGCCACGCGCCCGAGGAACTGACCGGCAAGGGCATGCTGCGCTACGTCCACCCCGACGAACGGGCCGGCGTCGCCGCCAGGATCTTGCATCTGCAACAGAAAGGCGAAGGGTGGAACAGCTGGCTGATACGCTGGCGCCACCGCGACGGCAGCGATCGCTATCTGGAATCGTCGTCGGTCCCGGTGTTCGACCCCGACGGCGCTTTCCTCGGCTACCGCGGGACCGACCACGACGTCACCGCCATCAAGAAATTTGAAATCCAGTTGCAGGAAGCCAAGCACAAAGCGGAATCGGCGAATGAAGCGAAGAGCGAATTTTTGGCCAACATGAGCCATGAAATCCGCACGCCCATGAATTGCATTATCGGCTTCACGCGGCTGGTGCTGAAAACCTCTCTCTCGGAGCAACAGCGGGAGTACATGACACTGATCGAATCGTCGGCCGACTCCCTGCTGCGCCTGTTAAACGATATCCTCGACTTTTCCAAGATGGAGGCCAAGAAACTTGTTCTGGAGAAAACGGCGTTCGACCTGCGCGAAGAAATCGCCAATGTATTCCGCACCCTGGCGGCGGGCGCGGCGGAAAAGCGCCTGGAACTGGCCTTCGACGTCGCCCCCGAGGTACCGCGCATCATCGTCGCCGACAAGGGCCGGCTGGCGCAGATCCTGATCAACCTGACCAGCAATGCGATCAAGTTCACCGCGCGCGGCGAAGTCGTGCTGACGGTCGCCTTGCAGTCGCAGCATGGCGGGCGCGCCGAACTGCTGCTCGGCGTGCGCGACACGGGTATCGGCATTTCACGCCAGCAGCAGGAGCATATTTTCGAGTCGTTCGTCCAGGCCGACGCCTCCACCACCCGCCAGTACGGCGGTACCGGGCTGGGACTGGCCATCGTCTCCCAGCTGGTGAACCTGATGGACGGCCGGCTGTGGGTCGACAGCGAACCGGGCATGGGCACGCAATTCTATTTCACGGTCTCGGTCCAGCTCGCGCAGCACCCGGCAGCTCTGGAGCTCGGTCCTGGCCACGCCGGCCTGCGGTACAAGCCGGTACTGGTGATCGATGACAACGCCACCTCCGGCCAGATTATCGTCAACCTGCTGCGCAGCTGGAAAATGCTGCCCACCCTGGTGCAAGGCGAGGCCGCCCTGGCCGGCCAACTGCAAGGAGCCGGCGGCGCGCCGGCGGCGCAACCGTTTTGCGCCGCCATCTGCAGCGCGGCGCTGCTCGACGACGGCGCAGTCCTGGCCAGCGCACTTGGCGCCGCCGGGCTGGCGCCGGCATCGGTCATCGTCATGCTGCCGCTGCAGGACGGCGGCGGCGCGCTGCAAGCCTGCGTGGCGGCGGGGGTGACGGAATTTATCAAAAAGCCCGTCAGGCACTCGGAGCTGTTCAACGCCCTGCTGGGGATCGTCCAGGGCAAGGCTGGCGGCCCACTGAGCGCCGCCGTGCAGGCGCAGGGATCGCTTAGCGCGTCGCATGGCGCCTCGCATAGCGCCTCGCATAGCGCCTCGCATAACGCGCAGCCACCCGCGCCGCCCCTGCAACAGCGCTTGCGCGTGCTGGTGGCCGACGACCATCCCATCAACCAGATGCTGATCAGCGAATTGTTGCGCAGCCGGGGGCACGCCTTCAGCGTGGTCGGCAACGGCGTCGAGGTGTTGCGCATACTCGAGCGCGAAGACTTCGATGTCATTCTGATGGATGGCCAGATGCCGGAGATGGACGGCTATCAGACCACCGCCGAAATCCGCCGCCGCGAAGCGCTGAGCGGCGCGCATATCCACATCGTTGCGGTGACCGCGCATGCGATGTCGGGCGACCGCCAGACCTGCCTGGACGCGGGCATGGACGACTACCTGTCGAAACCGATCGAGCCGCTCGACCTGTACGCCTGCCTGGAACGCCCTTGGTCGGCGCTTGCGGCGGCGCCGGACACGGCGCCCCCGCAAGCGGCCGTGGCGCCCGCCGCATCGGTCTTCAACCACGACCTGGCGCTCGAACGCGCACGCGGGAAACGCAATTTGCTGATTCTCATGGCAAGATCCTTCATCGATACCGCACCCGAACTGGTGCGCCAGTTGCACGGCGCCCGCGACCGGCCCGATGTCCTCCTGCTCGAACGCGCGGCGCACCGGGTCAAGGGTGCGGCCGCGACCCTGGCCGGCGAGGCCACAGCGCAGGCTGCGGGAGCGCTCGAAGTGCTGGCGCGCCACGGCAAGCAGGCCAGCCATGAGGAGCTCGACAGTGCGGCACGCCGCCTGGCGCAGTGCATCGATGAACTGGCCGCCACCCTTGCCACGACCCTGGAACTGAACCAATGAAAGTACTTGTCGCCGATGACGATCCGGTCTCTGTCTTCTACCTGCAGGATGTGCTCGCCGAATGGGGCTACGAGGTCGTGGTCGCCACCGACGGCCTGGCCGCCGAAGCGATCCTGCGCCAGGAGGACGGCCCCTTGCTGGCGGTGCTGGACTGGATGATGCCGGGACGGGACGGCATCGACGTCTGCCACAACATCCGCCAGGCCGGCATGGCGCGCTATGTCTACATGATCATGCTGACCTCGCGCACGGAGACCGAATTCATCGTCGCGGCCATGAACGCCGGGGCCGACGACTATATCGCCAAGCCCTTCATCGCCGAAGAAATGCGGGTGCGGGTACGCGCGGGGCGCCGCATCGTCGACCTGGAACATGAATTGCGCAGGCAGGCCACGCGCGACGCCCTGACCGGCATCTTCAACCGTGGCGCGATCCTCGACCTGCTGCAAAAGGACATGGCGCGCCAGGCCAGGGCGTCCAATTGCCTGTCCCTGATCTTTGCCGACCTCGATCACTTCAAGCGCATCAACGACAGCTACGGCCACCTCGCGGGCGACGAGGTGCTGCGCGAAGCGACGCGCCGCATGGCCTCCACGCTGAGAAATTACGACGCGTTCGGGCGTTACGGCGGCGAGGAACTGCTCGCCGTACTGCCCGACTGCGATCCCGAACACGCCCTCTTCGTCGCCGAACGGATGCGCAGCGTCATGGCCGACACCAGCGTGCCGACCGCGTATGGCGTGATCGCCGTCACGGTCAGCATCGGCATCGCCTCGGTGAACGCCGCCAATGCGATGGACATGACCGAACTGCTGCATCGCGCCGACAGCGCCTTGTATGCGGCCAAGATGCAGGGACGCAATTGCGTCATCGCGGCACCCTGGCCCGGGACCGAAAAACAGGCGCCCGATGACGGGATACCGGAACGGTGAAGACCGCGTTCCGAATGGCGAAAATGCACCTTGATGGCGCCGCTTTTGCATTCCGAGCTGCTGATTGCCTAAAACAGGTCCGCGGCCAGGCGCAATTGCTGGTCGGGCCCGCGACCAAGGAAGCAGTCGCGCGCAATGCTGTCGCCATAGGCCACGTTGTAGACCACTTCGGCATACTCCTGGCCGATGTACGACGCGTGGCGGCCGTTGAGCACCAGGCGCGCGGTCTGGCCGGGGGCAAGCCGGATGGCCGAGTTGGACGCGCAACGGCGCGGCTGGCCTTCGGACGGGTCCCATTTCAGGCCGAGCGCCAGCGCGCCATCGTCGCGCGGGGACAGCACCAGGCTGCGCTCCTTGAGCGGAGCATGATCGACCTGTTTTTTTTTCTTCAAGACGGCGGCAAAACCGTCGCGTTCATGCATCAGGTAATACTGGTAGCAATACGCCGCGCCGGCCTGCAACAGCGCAAAGGCGCGTGGCAGCACCGCCCGTTCGTTGGCGCGCGGGGCGCCACGGGTGGCTTTAGTCCAGCGGATGTCGATGACTTGCACGGCGATCATCGCGCGCCTTCCGCCTTCAGGCGCAGGTAGTCGAGGAAGTGGGTGGCGTACGGCCCTACGCTGGCGAGGCTATACACCTCGTCATCTTCTTGCACGATCTCGTACTCGCCGTTGTCGTACAAGCCGAGCAAGCCTTCCAGGAATTGTTCCAGGCTCGCGCCCGCCTGCACGCGCGTGAATTCGCGGCCCCCGAAAGAGATCACCTGGCCGGCGCTGCCGGCTGCATCCGGGTCGAGGTCGATGCCCAGATACGCGCCGCCGCCATCGTCGGCCAGCGGAATCCAGGCCCTGCTGGCGGCGCACTGGCGAATGGTGGCGGGCGGCAGGCAGGTGTAGTCGGCGGCAAAACTGGCGAGTTGCTCATCCGTACACTCAGCGAGGATAGCCGTGTCTCTTTTCCAGTGACGCAGGGCGTCGTCCAGGCTCAGGAATGGCAGCCCGAAGAACAGACCAGGCACGTAGTGGCCGCCCTTGTTGGCACTGCCGTCATGCCAACGGTAAAGCGCGTACACGGATGCTGGCAGCGCCCTGCCGATGGCGCGCTCGAAGGCGTCGATATCGGCCTCGCCGGCGCCCGGATTCAGGTTCGCCGCCATCGTGGGGAAGCGCGATGCGATGCAGGCTTGCAAGCGGTCGAGCAGCTCATTCATTGTGATGCTCCGGTTGGTTCGATCGTGGAAGGTGGAAAGGCGCGGCGGCAGGCTTGGGTCGCCTCGATATCGAGGTCGTCCAGGTACACCGTGCGCGGGCTGTATTCGAACCAGGGCAGCACGGGCGACTGGCGCTTGAGCGTGACTTCGTAGGCCGGTTGGCTGGTGTCGCGGTCTTCAACGACATCGACGTAGCAGCGCAGGCGCGGCGCCAGCTGTTCGGCATGCCGCCCAGTGATCTCGGCCACGGCGCCCATCAGTCCCATCACGCCAACGGTGGCGAACAGCAATTCGGCGATGCCGGGAACCGCTGCAACGGAGCCAAGCAGGTAAGCGAGCACCTTGGGGCGAAGGCGGTAGGCCGACATGCCGAGCACCGCAAAGGCCAGCCAGGCCACAAGCCACAAGAGCGCATTGAGCGCGACGCTCGCCGTGGACAGGCCGAGCGCCAGCGCCCCCACGACCACGACCACGCTGGCGGCGAGCAGCGCCAGCGTGCGGCGCTGCACCAGCGGCGCTTGCCGCGACAGCCACCACGCCGCCACCGGGCTGGCCAAGGGCGTAGCGAGCAGGACGCAGAAAAACAGCCAGAACACGCGGCGTCCGCTGGATCAGCCAGCGTCGTCGGCGACTTCGGGCTGACCGATACCGTCGCGCCGATTTGCAAAGACTTCGTAACGCTCGCCGAACTCAAGTTCGAGCGCCAGGCGCAACAGACCGGGGTAGGCAAACCAGAACTGGCGTCGCTGAAAGTCCTCGAAGACAGCGGCCCCCATTTCCTCTCGATACATTTTCTGATGCCATTGATCCATAGGGCTGCGGTCGATCGCCAGTATGCGTTTCCTGTGCCGCCGGAGCAGCTTGCCCAGCCCGCCGACGTTGTTGACGCGGAAATGCCGCAACTCGCCGATCTCTTCGGCATACCCCGCCTCGGGTTCAAAGTAGTCGTTTTTTGCAGGAAAATGCGTGCGCAGTGCCTTGCGCAGCAACACAGGCGTCAGCGCTTGGGCAGCAACACGCTGCCTGGCGCTCATGCGCAGCGCGCCGCTGTCATTGGGCACCTCAACCCGCCAGGTTGGCAAACAAGGGCGTGGACAAATAGCGTTCGCCGAACGATGGAATCATCGTCACGATCACCTTGCCCGCGTTTTCTGGACGGCGCGCCACTGCGATCGCGGCCCACAGCGCCGCGCCCGACGAAATGCCGACCAGCAGCCCTTCTTCGCGCGCGGCTGCGCGGGCGGTCTCGAAGGCGGCGTCGTTGCTCACGCAAATGACTTCGTCAAAGGCCGCGCGCTTGAGCACCTGCGGCACGAAACCGGCGCCGATGCCCTGGATCGGGTGCGGACCTTTGGTCCCTTTGGACAGCATGGGCGACGCTTCCGGCTCGACCGCGATGGCCTGGAAGCCCGGCTTGCGCGCCTTGAGCACTTCGCCCACGCCGGTGATGGTGCCGCCGGTGCCGACCCCGGCCACCAGAATATCGACCTTGCCGTCGGTGTCGCGCCAGATTTCTTCGGCCGTGGTGCGGCGATGCACATCGGGATTGGCGGGATTGTTGAACTGCTGCGGCATGAAGTAGTTGGGATTGGCGGCCACCAGTTCCTCGGCCACCTTGATGGCGCCTAGCATGCCTTCAGGACCCGGCGTGAGCACCAGCTCGGCGCCGTAGGCGCGCAACAGCATGCGCCGCTCGCTGCTCATGGTCTCGGGCATGACCAGCTTGCAGCGATAGCCGCGCGCCGCGCACACCATGGCCAGCGCGATGCCGGTGTTGCCGCTGGTCGGCTCGACGATGACGGTGTCCGGGCCGATCTTGCCGGCCGCCTCGGCCGCTTCGACCATGGCCAGGCCGATGCGGTCCTTGACGCTGTGGGCCGGGTTGTAGAACTCCAGCTTGGCGAGGATGTCCGCGCCGGCGCCCTGCGCCAGTTTGCGGATCCGGACCAGCGGGGTGTTACCGATTAACTCAGTGACGTCGTTTGCGATTCTCATGCTCACTCTCCCGCTGTCATGGTTGGACTTACTTGACGTTGACAAGTTCCACGTCGAAGATCAGATCGGCATCCGGCGGAATGCCGCCGCCCGGCGCGCCGCGCTTGCCGTAGGCCAGGTAGCTCGGGATGACCAGGGTGCGCTTGCCGCCCACTTTCATGCCGAGCACGCCCTGATCCCAGCCCTTGATCACGCGGCCGGTGCCGAGCACGAATTCGAGCGGCGCCCCGCGCGAGAGCGAAGAGTCGAACTGGCGGCCGCGCTGGCGCGTCGCCATCGGCTTGTACAGCCAGCCGGTGTAATGCACGAACACCTTGCTGCCGGCGCTCGCTTCGGCGCCGCTGCCGACCTTGATGTCGGTGGCGACCAGGGGATCGAGCACCGGCTCGGCCAGCAGCACGGTGCCTGGCGGCGTGGCAGGCTGGGCTTGCGCGGACGGCTGGGCCGCTGGCGCCGGCGTGACCGGGGCCGGCGGCGCGTCAGCGGCGGGCGGCGTGGCCTGGCTCGCCGCCGGCGGCGTCTCGGGTGCGGGCGGCGTCTGGCCGGCGGCCTGGGCCATCGATGCCGCAGCGGCGCACATCAGGAATACGGAAATAGGACGACGCATGAGGTGATCTCTTTCAGTAAGATTCAGTGAACAACGGTCAAACTGGGTAATTCTGCAACGCTATGATAGCAAGGCCTCGGGCGCCTGCACAGAAGGCGCGTCAATTGCACCGTCGGCAAGACGGCGCAGCACGTGGCCGGCAGCCACCATGCCGAAGGTCGCGGTGACCACCATGCTCGAGCCGAAGCCGGCGCAATTGAGGCCGGTGATGCCGTCGCCATCGAGCTCGCAATTCTCGCCTTCGGGCATCCTCAGCGGTTCCATCGAGAACACGGCATCGACGTTGAACTTGGTTTTCAGGCTGCGCGGAAAGCCGTAATCGTTGCGCAAGCGCTTGCGCACCAGTTTCAGCAGCGGCTCCTGTTCGGTCCTGGACAGGTCGCGCAGTTCGATGCGGGTGGGGTCGGTCTTGCCGCCGGCGCTGCCGATGATCACCATCGGCAACTGGTGGTCGCGACAATACGCGATCAGCGCGGCCTTGGCCTTGACGTTGTCGATGGCGTCGACCACGTAGTCGTACTGGTGGGCGCCGATCATCTGGTCGAGGTTGCCGGGATCGATGAACTCTTCGATCAGCTTGACCTTGCAGAAGGGATTGATCTGGGCGATGCGCTCGGCCAGCGCGCCGATCTTGGCCTGGCCGACGGTATCGGTGAGGGCCTGGATCTGGCGGTTGATGTTCGATTCGGCCACGTTGTCGAGGTCGATCAGGGTGAGCTGGCCGATGGCGGAACGGGCCAGCGCCTCGACGATCCAGGAGCCGACCCCGCCGACGCCGATCACGCATACGTGGGCGGAGCGGAAACGCGCCAGCGCGGCATCGCCGTACAGGCGGCCGATGCCGCCGAAGCGGCGCCCGAAGTCGACCTCGTCGGATTCGGAAGGAAGTGAGGGGATAGTAATGGTATGCATGCCGCCATTTTAACGGACGCGGCCCAACAGACTGCTCTAGAATGAGCGATATGTTCCCGATGGCGGTGACGTCACTGCGTCGTTCCCGCGCAGGCGGGAACCCAAGTTCGTTGCGCAGCCAGTGGCGGTTCGATAAAGCTTGGGTTCCCGCCTGCGCGGGAACGACGGTTTTGAGTGTAACGATCGGCTCGAAAGAGCTCATGTCAGCGCCAATGAGGTATTTGCCAACAGCCACAAGCGAGAAATCTCCATGAGCTACGCCCTGCCCGACAGCGCCCCCGGTTTCGACCAGCCGATCGCGGTGCTGAAACACTGTCACGACCGCATCCGCAAACAGCTGGCCACCCTGGAAAAATTGTTGCCGCACCTGGCCAGCCACGGCGCCGACGACGAAGCGCGCCAGGCCGCGCGCGCGGTGATGAAGTATTTCGACCAGGCCGCCCCGCTCCATCACGAAGACGAAGAACAGAACCTGGTGCCGATGCTGCGCAGCACGGCCAGCGGCGCGGACGCCGAGCTGCTGGCCCAGCTCGTGCCCGGCATCCTCGACGAGCACCGCCAGATGGACGGCATGTGGCAAGACCTGCACGAGCAACTGTCCGCCATCGCCGACGGCAGCGCCGCGCTGCTGCGCGAGCACGAGGTGCAGCGCTTCGCCACCATGTACCGCGCCCACATGGAGCGCGAGGAAGGCCATATCGCGCCGATGGCCAAGCGCCTGTTCAGCGCCGCGCAGATGGCGACCCTGGGCCAGGCGATGCAGCAACGGCGCGGCATCGCCCCGAGCGCCCCAGGCGCCACGCTGGCGGCGCAGCCGGCATCGACCGGCGACGCCGTGGCCAGCCTGCGCAAGGATTACGGCCAGGCCAGCCTGAACGAGAGCGACGTGGCGCACGATCCGTTCGTGCAATTTACCACCTGGTTCGAGGAAGCGCTCAAGGCCCAGGTCAACGAGCCGAACGCGATGAGCGTGGCGACCGTGGACGAACAGGGCCGGCCGAGCTCGCGCATCGTGCTGATCAAGCAGTTCGATCCGCGCGGCTTTACCTGGTACACCAACTACAACAGCCAGAAGGGCCGCCAGCTGGCCGCCAACCCGCATGCGGCATTACTGTTCTTTTGGACGGAACTCGAACGCCAGATCCGGATCGAAGGAAGGGTAGAGCGCACTTCTGCGGAAGAAAGCGACAAGTATTTCCACAGCCGTCCGCTGAAAAGCCGGCTGGCCGCGATTGCGTCCGCGCAAAGCGAGCCAATCGCCAATCGTGGCGCGCTGGAACAACACTACGACGCCGTAGCCAAGCAATACGGCGAGGAGCCGCCACGTCCCGACAACTGGGGCGGCTTCCGCCTGCTACCTGAACGCATCGAGTTCTGGCAGGGACGCCGCTCGCGTTTTCACGACCGCATCGTGTACACGCTGCAAAGCGACGGCAGCTGGGCGCGCGAACGGTTGCAACCCTAACCGGCCACTGTGCGCGCACAGCGGCCGGCAAGCATCGTCCGGAGGTGTGCGTGTTCAAGCAGATCAGACTGAAGGCCTGGAGCGAAGGCCTGCGCAGCCAGCCATCGCTTCCTTTGCGGGTAGAGCTGTGGAACGGCCAGCGCTTCGATTTTTCGCCCGATCCGCCGCGCGTGACCGTGCATGTGCCGCGCGCCAGTTCGCTGCGCTACCTGCTGGCGCCATCGCTGTACAAGCTCGGCCGCGCGTATGTGGAAGGCGCGATCGACGTCAGCGGGCGCGCCAGCGACATGATTGCCGTGGTCAATGCGCTGGCCGGCAATGCACTGGCCAACAAGCTGCCCGCACTCGGGCTGGAGCGCCTGCGCGGCGCGCTCGGCGACGCGCTGGCCGGTGCGCTGGGCGGCGGCCACACGCGCAAGCGCGATGCGCAGGCGGTGCGCTATCACTACGATGTGTCCAACGAATTCTACGGCGCCTGGCTCGATCCGGACATGGTGTATTCGTGCGCCTATTTTGAGAACGGCAACGAAACGCTGGCCGAGGCGCAGCTCAGGAAGATCGACCATATCCTCACCAAGATCGGCGTGCGGCCGGGACACCGCCTGCTCGACATCGGTTGCGGCTGGGGCGCGCTGGCCATCCGCGCGGCCCAGCGGCACGGGGCGCGCTGCGTCGGCGTCACCCTGTCCGATAAGCAGGCGCGCCTGGCCCGCGAGCGGGTCGAGCGGGCCGGCCTGACAGGGCAGGTCGAGATCCGCCTGCAGGATTATCGCGATGTCGGCGGCCAGTTCGACCGCATCACCAGCGTGGGCATGTTCGAGCATGTGGGCGTGCGCCAGCTGCCCGCCTACTTTCGGCGCATGGCAACGCTGCTCACGCCCGACGGGGTGGCGATGAACCACGGGCTGACCACGACCAATCCGGACGGCCAGGGGGTGCCGCACGGAGGCGGCGACTTCATCCGCCGGTACGTGTTTCCGCACGGCGAGCTGGCGCACCTGGGCACGGTGGTCAAGGCCATGCAGGAAGGCGGGCTGGAGGTGCGCGATGTGGAAAACCTGCGGCGCCATTACGCGCGCACGTGCGCCCTGTGGACCGACAATTTCGAGGCCAATGCCGAGCGCATCAAAGGCTTGACGGACGCGCGCCGCTTTCGCATCTGGCAGGTGTACCTGGCCGGATGCACGCATGCGTTCACCCATGACTGGATCAGTTTGTACCAGATCGTGTGCGGCAGGGCGGGACGCGATCCGGCCGCGCTGCCATGGTCGCGGCGCTACATGTACGCGCAGGCGACGTGGCGTTGACTCGGCGTCCTCGCCGTACACGCACTGGTACTCTTGGCAGCAGACGCCGCTACGGTCGTCCACCACGCTCAACAGCATCAAGGTCGGCACACCCTTCGACGGATCGAGGCGCAAGAGCGAAAGATGGCGATTGACGGCCGGACGCCGCAGCAGGCCCTTCGGCGCCTTGACCAAGCCCTGCGCCGTCTCCACGCCGTCGTCCTCGATCAGCTCGGTGGCCCGCCCGGTGGAAAGGTGGCGCCCGGCCTTGTTGGTGGTGCGCAGTTTAAGCGCCGCGATCAGCTCGCAATAGCGCTCCAGCTCGGCATGCGGCCACAGTCGCGGCTTGCCGTGGCCGGCGCGGTGCGGCCGGCGCGACTGGTGCCACTCGCCTTCTCGGCCCTCGCGACATCCCGACCGGCGACGCGCAGCGCCTGCTCCTGCAGGGTGAAATCCTGGTCGCTGCTGGAACCGCGGGCATCTCCGTAGAGCGCCATGGCTTGGTTTGTCCCGTTAGGATGTAGACCCTTCAAAGTTAGCATCTCGGAAACATAAAACAACCCTGTTGAGACAGCAAAGATTGACCCGCTCACGTGGTTCGACAGGGTGTACCTGTACGGTACAATCGACTACAGGCAACTCCCGCTTTCGGCCAATTTCCGCCGTTTGTTGACATCCTCCCCGCCCTAAAAGAAGGGGATTCCTACGGCGCCGCGTGATGATCTACGGGTCGCTTCGGTGGGTTCCTGCTTCATCGAGCGGCCTGACTGCGCCGACTCTCCACAGGCTAAGACGCGATGTCCTCGCGCTAAAACATTC